>JAGRGP010000074.1 GCA_020445415.1 Gammaproteobacteria bacterium
GCGGATCTGATTCTATTTCCGGAATTGAGTCTAACCGGGTATCCACCGGAAGATCTGTTGTTGCGTAACGAACTGTTGGACAGGGTGGAGCAGGCCTTGGAACGGATCCGCGGCGCGGTATCCGGTATCGCGGTGGTGGTCGGATATCCGCGGCGCCGGGAAGGTCGATTGTACAATGCGGCCGGGGTCTTCAGAGAGGGTGAATTGCTGGCGGAATATCACAAGGCACTTCTGCCCAACTATAGTGTGTTTGACGAGAAACGTTATTTTGAACCGGGCGGTGAGCCCTGCGTAGTGACTATTGCCGGCGTCCCGATTGGTATCACCATATGCGAGGATATATGGTATCGGGCCCCAGCGGCCCGGGCGGCCGAGCAGGGTGCCAAGGTCTTGTTGAATTTGAATGCCTCTCCATTTCACCATGGCAAGGCTCCGGAGCGGGAGGAATTGCTGCGAAAGCGGGCCCGGGAGACCGGACTCTCGATCGTGTATCTGAATCTCGTTGGTGGCCAGGATGAGCTGGTCTTTGATGGGGGATCGTTTGTGGTTGGCAGTGACGGTGGATTGGTCCAGCGCTTACCCTACTTTGAGGAAACCACTGACAGCGTCATATTTGAGACCGACCATGCTCAGGTTGTGCCCCGCCCGGGAATGGTGACTCCGCGACCGGGCGAAGAAGAGGGTATCTACAGCGCCTTGGTGCTTGGGGTGCGCGATTACGTAAACAAGAACGGATTCAACGGCGCGGTGCTGGGTCTTTCTGGCGGGATTGATTCGGCGCTCACCCTGGCGATTGCCGTGGACGCACTTGGCCCCGAAAAGGTTGAAGTGGTCATGATGCCGTCTCGCTATACCGCCGATATGAGCAATCAGGATGCCCGTAAGCAGGCGGAGATCCTCGGCGTGAAGTACCGCTCAATCCCTATCGAACCCGCATTTCAGGCATTTCTGGACATGCTGCGTGAGGCGTTTAGCGGATACCCGGTAGATGCCAGCGAAGAAAATATTCAGGCCCGCTGCCGGGGTATCCTGTTGATGGCAATCAGTAACAAGACCGGTAGAATCTTGTTGACAACCGGCAACAAGAGCGAGATGTCGGTGGGATATGCCACGCTTTACGGAGATATGGCGGGAGGATTCGCACCCATCAAGGATGTGCCCAAGTTGTTGGTTTATCGGTTGGCGGCATATCGTAACCGTACGGGAGCGGTGATACCCGAGCGGGTAATCACCCGGGCCCCGTCGGCGGAGTTGGCGCCGGGTCAGCAAGATTCCGACAGCTTGCCCCCTTACGAGGTGCTCGACGAAATTTTGTACCAGTATGTCGAGCAGGAGCGTGGTCTAGGGGAAATCATCAAGTCCGGCTTCCCTGCGGAAACCGTGGCGCGGGTGGTGCGTCTGGTTGACCGCAACGAATACAAGCGGCGCCAAGCACCACCCGGTGTCAAGATCACCCAACGTGCATTTGGTCGTGATCGGCGATTCCCGTTAACCAACGGTTTTCGGCTTAGGGCTGAGTTTTCTGAGGAGTGACTTTTGCCCTCACGTCGTCTCGAATATTTTCGGGCATTTTCTCCAGGGCGATGTTCACCAGCTTGTTCGCCACTTCGGGGGCACCGATGTCCCGCATCAAGTCAGCCTCCGCGAGATAGAAATACCATCCCTGGGGACTTTCCAATTGTTGTTTGCGCATGAAGTCAAAGGCCTCCCTCGGGTATTTCGTCCGCCAACTGTTATACCAACGGCGGGGAAAGTAGGGGCTGCTTGGCCAAGCCATAACCATTCTTGCCTTGAGCGACTGGGGAGGAGGGATATCAGGCGACATGATGAAGCTGGTGATCAGCACCTGGAAACCGTGCACCAGCAGAAACAGCAGGCCGAGAATGATTACCGGTCGACGCACATCGACGGTACTCCACCCAAGGGTGACATCCCTACCGGGAAGGACACTGACCATGGCCGAGAAACCCACCGCGAGCAATAGCAATGACCAACCATGGTAATAGGTTCCATCAATCAGGCCGAGCAGGGACAGCGAGAGGAACAGCAGCAATCCGAACGGCTGGTGAAGTTCCTCGGTACCCGCCGCTCGGCTCCGCCATATCCACCAGGCGGAACGCAAGAAGATGGAAACCAGCAGGAATAGGAATGCTAACCCCCCAACGATTCCCCATTCGGCGATAGACTGAACGATAATACTGTGGGGTTGGAACAGATCTTGGGGTTGGCCCGGCACGTAGATGTACCCGTCGGGCCCAAGGCCGGTCAAGGGCGTCTTCAGGGCGTGTTCCAAAGCGTGCGTCCAGACACCTATCCGGCCACCGGCAATACCATCGACGCCGCTCAACTCGTCACGGTTGTGATTCCAAGTCAGGCCCATGTTGGGGTCGTTAACGAGGTGCGCGGACGACGCAAAAAAGGCGGCGACAACAACCAGCGGCACTAGCCACAAAAGCGTCTTCCTGGTGTTGGCTCGGGCAAAGAGCATCAGCACCACCAGACAGACCAGCGCAGAGAGGATTGCGCCGCGCCCTCCTCCCCAAAACAGGAAGCTTAGAGAAAATCCGGCGAGTAAGAATACCTCGATCCGACTTTTTCCCTCATCACGATGGAACAATGGAATGAAACTGGTGATGAATGCCGCCAGGGCGAAATAGGATACATGCCGGATATGCCAGAATGGGCGCGGCAGGGTTACCCAAGGAAAATCTTGGGGATTATCCATGGCATACCAGTCCAGAAGTAGTTTCCCGCCCAGGATCAGGAAGGCGTAAGGCACGGCACAGAGGATGGCCAGTGATAACCCTTGGTGCATCCTGGACAGCGAAAATAGGGCAAGGGCGGCAAATACTATGATCAACCATTCGGTTTGCCTCAGCAGTGCGGGAACCATATGCCCTGCCGCGCCGACGGCCACAATCGAAAATACCACCCAGATGTAGAAGGCCCACATCTCGGGCCGGGAAAAAAGCGGGCGTCTCCAGTAGAATTGGGGCATGGCCAGCCCGTATCCAATCACCAGGGAGGCGGAGAGAACAGCGAGTGCTCTGGATGAGAGAATATTGGGTGGGCCCAGCAAATACTGGCCAAGCAGTGGTAACACGGCCAGTAACAGTGGCGCAACGACCCATTGCACCAGCGGTATCAGTTTGGAATCTGCGGTGGTGGCCATGGGCTCCCGCTCCTGGGAAGTGGTGGCGATCATATTACCTCTGTTTGTTCACAAGTGGGGGGTAAAGAAGAGATTCTGTGATGGACTAGGTGCGGCAGTACCTGGGGTTGCGCGCTGATAGTTCGCAGTTTCACCTCATGCATCGCGATGTCGTTTCCTTTCTCAAACGGCCTTGAGGAGTCTACCCGCTTCCGGCCGGTGAGCTATTTTGCTGGCGTCCGGCGATAACGGAGCTGCCTGTGGCGCGGTATATTCGCGCGATTCGGTAGCTGTGGTAGTTTGAGTAGCGACCCCAAATGCCTGGGCTTGAGAAAACGGCAGCCCGGAGCGAAGGGTCAGGCGCGTGGCTTACTCTGAAGACAGCAGCGGTCCACTCGGTCAAGTGGTTGATTCGATATCGGTACAGGCGGGTTTGGTGAGCACTCCCGACCGGTATAAAAACTGTCACATCCGGGTAACGCATGTGGTACCTTATCCGGCGGTTTACTATTTAGTTTGGGAGACAGGATCAATGAAGAAGGTTGACGCGATTATCAAACCTTTCAAATTGGATGATGTCCGCGAAGCGTTGTCAGCGGTCGGAATAACCGGTATGACCGCCAGTGAGGTGAAGGGTTTCGGGCGCCAAAAAGGGCATACCGAGCTATATCGCGGTGCGGAGTATGTAGTGGATTTTCTTCCCAAGGTGAAGATCGAAGTCGTGATTAACGAGAATCAGCTTGATGATTGTATCGAGGCAATTACCAATGCCGCGCGCACCGGCAAAATCGGCGACGGGAAGATATTCGTGAGTACCGTGGAGAAGGTGGTTCGGATCCGTACAGGCGAGGAGGATTCCGCCGCGATCTAATCCCTATAGGTCGTGAATGATGGTGCGATAACCGGCTCGGATTAATCGGATTAGTTCTTATCCAGTTCCAGATAGTCCCATACCCGCTTACCGTACGACTCCTCCTCTTCTTCATCTACCGGAATATCGAGACTTCCCGTTTGCTCGTTAGCGGCCAGCACCCGGATAGCGTCGTCTGACAACTGGTCGAGCCCCAACTCGTCATAAGCGCGCAGTAGAATCTCCAAGGCCTCCTTGACGGCGGGGGTGCGTTGATACTTCTCGATAACCGTGATGGCTCGGTTTGCCGCGGCCAAGTACGCCCTCCTTTTCATATAGTAACGGGCAACATGCAGTTCGTGCATGGCCAGATTGTTCCGCAGGTAGATCATGCGCTTGCGCGCGTCCTGAGTATATTCGCTATCGGGAAATCGCCTTGCCAGTTCGGCAAAGTCGTTGAACGAGTTGAGTGTGGTATTGGGATCTCGTTGGGAGGTATCCGTTGGGACAAACCGTTGAATGAAGCCGAGATTACGGTCGAAATTGACCAGCCCCTTCAAGTAGTAAGCATAATCAACATACGGATTACGTGGGTGCAGCTTGATAAAACGATCCGCGGCGGCTATTGCGGCATCCGGTTGACCATCCTTGTAATAGGCATAAGCAACGTCGATCTGCGCCTGCATGGCATATTGCCCGAAGGGATAACGAGATTCCAAGCCCTCGTAGTACTTTATTGCTTGCTCGTAGTCACCCTCGGCCATGGCGGCGGAGGCCTCGTTGTAGAACCGTTGGGCGCTCCACCCCTCAGTTTCATCGATTTTGTCGGGAAGCAGGGAACACCCGGCAATGATAAATGCCAGAAGTAAGGTATAAAAATTGCGGATACGGGCCATGGCATGGACGGGGGCTAAGGTTATATTCAAGCTCCATTATAACCAGTTTACCGGGAATAGCGGCAATGGGGCAGACGGCGAGTCGGACTGAGGGTAACATACCGTTCTCCTAGGCCAGCAATCGTAACAAACGGTGGATCGCGATAGACAATATAAAGCCCAAGTAACCCCCGAGTGCTCCGGTAAACGCTTGGATCAGGCACTGCCCTTACTATTTCGGGAGTTTTCCCGAAGCCGGCTGCAGCAATGGATCAAGGATGGGCGGGTGACCCGGAACGGGGAAGTGGTTCGCCTATCGAGACAGAAACTAACCGGCGGGGAAACCATCGTACTCTGCGCCCACCTGCAGGATCGGATCGAAGACCGGCCTCAGCATATTCCCCTCGCGATCCGGTACGAAGACGATGCCATCATCGTGGTGGATAAGCCCGCGGGACTTGTGGTCCATCCGGCACCGGGGAATCCGGATGGTACATTGCAAAATGCTCTGTTGCATCATGATCCTTCGTTAATTCGTTTGCCGAGAGCGGGTATCGTGCATCGTCTGGATAAGGACACCACCGGGTTGATGGTAGTGGCGCGCAGCCCCCTCGCCCATAAATTGTTGGTAAGCCAATTGCAGTCCCGCCGGGTTAAGCGTGAGTATAACGCGGTGGTCAGCGGTGTGATGGTAGCGGGAGGGAGCATTGAGCAGCCCCTCGGGCGGCATCCCGTGCATCGAACCAAGATGGCAGTGGTGACTGGTGGTAAGTCCGCGCTGACCCATTATCGTGTGCTGGAACGGTTTCCGGCGCACACCCATCTGCGGGTTAATCTGGAAACCGGGCGTACCCATCAAATCCGCGTTCATATGGCGTATCTTCGCTGCCCCCTGGTGGGTGATAGGACGTACGCGGGAAGGGCGCGCCCACCCCCGGGGGTATCGGCGCACCTACTGGCGTGTCTGCAAACCTTCCCGCGCCAGGCCTTGCATGCCGCGCGCCTGGGGCTGAATCACCCCCTGACCGATCACTGGATGGAGTGGCAGAGCCGGTTGCCCGATGACATGGAGGTGCTGCTGGAGGCGCTAAGGGCGGATTGCCTCGATGATTGAGTTGATCATCCCGGACTGGCCGGCTCCCAATCGGGTGCGAGCGGTGATTACTACTCGCTCCGGTGGAGTCAGCGGTGGTCCTTACCTGGGGCTGAATCTTGGAGACCATGTAGGTGATGACGCGCATCGCGTGGCCGAGAATCGTGCCCGGCTGCGGAGCCAGGCGAGCCTGCCCGCAGAACCTCGATGGCTCAATCAGGTTCATGGCTGCGCGGTGGCCCAATGCGGTTTCAATGGTCCGGCGGGTACCGCGGACGCTGCAACTGCGGTGGAGGCGGGAGTGGTATGTGCCGTTCTCACCGCGGACTGCCTGCCAGTATTGTTGTGCAATCGACAGGGCAGCCGGGTTGCCGTGGTGCATGCGGGTTGGCGTGGTTTGGCGGCGGGAGTTATCGAAGCTGCCATCTCTGCGTTTGATGATCACCCCTCGGAGATTCTGGCATGGCTGGGGCCGGCCATCGGTCCGAAGGCCTTTGAGGTGGGGACGGAGGTACGAACGCGGTTCGTGGAAGGGTGCCCCAGCGACGCATCTTGTTTCCAGGCCCATCGAACGGGACACTGGTTGGCAGACATCTATCGGCTGGCCCGTAACCGGCTTAACCGCGTGGGCCTACTTGATATCAGCGGCGGGGGAGATTGTACGTTCTCCGATCCAGAACGGTTCTACTCTTTTCGACGGGATGGGATCACCGGCCGAATGGCGACCTTGATATGGCTTACCGAGTAGCCCCCAGTTTGTTTATTCCGGGTGGGCCGATGACGTCGGTCTTTAGAGCCTCCCTACCGTGAACGGGGCTTCGGGATGGGCCAGTGTGCTGGCGGTCTTGGTTGGAGGGCTCTTTGCCTGGCAGATGCACCGGCTAATCTTGGCCGCCCGTGTCGCTAATCGGATCGACTGGGGACGGGGTTGGATGAACTTCATTGACGGTCTCAATCGCTTGTTTTGTTACCGTTATCATCGGCTCAATGTCTCTGGTTTGCGGCTGCCCAAGCGGGGGCCGGCAATCGTGGTCAGCAATCACCTATCCGGATTGGACCCGCTGCTACTGATAGCCACCTCTCGCCGGCCTTTGCGATTTCTGATCGCGACGGAGCAATACCACCGGTTTGGATTGAATTGGTTGTTTCGCGCGCTGGGGTGTATTCCGGTGGACCGGAGCGGAAGACCGGAACGAGCCTTGCGAGTTGCCCTGCGGGCACTTCAGTCGGGTGAGGTGGTCGCGCTATTCCCACAGGGCGCCATCCATCTGGACAGCGATACCCCACGGCGACTTAAGCCGGGAGCGGCCAGATTGTCACAACTGACCGGCGCACCCCTGTATCCTCAGCGGCTTAGCGGTATAGCCGGTGCCGGACATGTTTTGATGGCACTTGTTTTCCGCAGTCGGGCGCGCCTCGATCGGTTTCCACCGATATATGCCGGCACTAAGGAACTGGCTACTATCCAGGCTGAACTTTCTTCACTACTCGACGCTAACTTAGGTGATACTCGTTTGCGAGGAGGGGAGCCGGATCATGGCACGGGAAATCGGTATTTGGGATGTAACCAGCGGCGATCTTGATGGTGGCGCGGTTTCTGGGTTTGCTGGACTCAATGCCGAGTTTGCCAGGTACTTTTTTGCCAGCGCACTGGCATTTCTTATCGATGCGGGATCCCTGTTTTTACTGACCCAGTACGCCGGAATTCACTACTTGACCTCTGCGGCCCTTGGCTTTTTGTTAGGGCTAGTGGCGGTTTACATACTGAGTGTCCGCTGGGTGTTCACCACCCGAAGGTTACAGAATAACCATCACGAGATGATGTTGTTCGCGGCAATCGGAATTGGCGGCCTGGGTATCAATGAATTGGGGATGTTCTTGGCGACCGAGGTGTTGGCTCTGTACTACATGATCTCCAAAGTATTGGTGGCGGCCAGCGTATTCGCATGGAACTTCACGATCCGAAAGTTGCTCTTGTTCAGGTGAGAATGTGACTGGAAAGCGTGCCCTGATAATCGGCGCCGGTCCTGCCGGGCTTACGGCAGCCTATGAGCTGATGCGAAGATCGGACATTCAGCCCCTGGTCTTCGAGATGAGCGAGGAGATCGGTGGCATTTCCAAAACTGTTAACTACAAGGGGAACCGGATCGATATTGGTGGCCACCGCTTCTTTTCCAAGTCCGACCGGGTGATGAATTGGTGGACCACGATAATGCCGGTTGCCGGCACCGACGCCGGACCTATCGAGATCCACTACCAAGGAGGGCGGAGGGCACTGGACATTGGCCCCGGTGAGCCACCGGCTGAGCAGGCCGACCGGGTCTTCTTAGTGCGCAATCGACTTTCCCGCATTTTTTATCTGCGCCGCTTTTTTGAGTATCCCCTGTCATTGGGTTTGGCAACGATCAAGAAACTGGGCGTGATGCGGACCCTGCGCGTGGGATTTAGTTATTTGCGCTCGGTGGCATTTCCGATTCGGGAAGAACATACGTTGGAGGACTTTTTAATTAACCGCTTTGGGCGGCAGCTCTATTTGACGTTTTTTAAGGACTACACCGAAAAGGTGTGGGGCGTATCCTGCAGGGAGATTGGTGCGGAATGGGGCGCGCAACGGATAAAAGGACTCTCGATAACACGGTTGCTGCTACATGCCGTGAAGCAACTTTTCGGACGCAATGGTGGCTCGGTATCCCAGAAGGGGACAGAGACCTCCCTCATCGAGCGATTTCTCTACCCTAAGTTTGGACCGGGTCAGATGTGGGAGGCCGTGGCGCAGCAGGTTATCGAAGGTGGCGGCGAGGTCAATATCGGTTGGCGGGCCACGGGCCTGGAGATAGTGGACGGCGGCATTAGTGTGGTTGAGCTAACCCGGCCGGACAACGGTGAGCGGCGTCGGGTTTCCGCCGATTATGTGTTTTCAACCATGCCGGTCAGGGAGCTGATCGCCGCCATGGGTGCAGCGGTACCGAGCGATGTCCGCCAGATAGCCCAAGGGCTTGAATACCGGGACTTCATTACCGTCGGAATGCTGTTGCGAAGGTTGAGGGTGGCGGAGGATGACCTATCCCGCGCTAGCCACACGTTACCGGATAACTGGATCTACATCCAAGAACGGGATGTCAAGGTAGGTCGCGTTCAAGTCTTTAACAACTGGAGCCCTTACATGGTGGCGGATTCTGGCACCGTCTGGATCGGTCTCGAGTACTTTTGTAACGAGGGAGACGAACTTTGGTCTTTGCAAGACGGGGCGCTGGTTGAGCTTGCCACCGAGGAGATGGAGCGCATTGGATTTATCGAGAGGGCAGACTTGCTGGATACCACGGTGATCAGGATGCCCAAGGCCTACCCAGGTTATTTTGGTGAGGCCTACACCCGGTTTGACCGGATCCGGGCCTTTACCGACGGACTGGAAAACCTCTTTCTGATTGGCCGAAACGGTATGCACCGTTACAACAACCAGGATCATTCCATGCTCAGTGCTATGGTTGCCGTGGACAACATCCTGGCCGGCAGCACCGCCAAGGACAACATCTGGAACGTTAACACCGAGAGCGATTACCACGAGCAACGTTGACCGGGAAGCTTCCCAGCGAGGGATTTACTCGGGAGACCTTAGGCCTCCCAGTAGCCAGCTCAGAAAGGAGGGTGTGGCTCCTTGTTCTTTCACTATCTGCAACAGAACCATCGCCTCCTGAACGGTCTCCGGTTTATCCAGGGGGGTGCTGTGTATGATCATGTCCAGCAGTAACATGGCTTGTTCCTGCTCACCCAACACATAAGCCGAGAAGGCTAACTGGTAAAGGTCTTCGTTAGACGTTATGTCGGAGAACGGATTGATGGCCTGATTCAGGTAGTCGTAAGCCGTTTCGAAGTCCTCCAGCGTGTAAGCGCAGTTGCCCAGTCTGGAAAACAATTTTTTCTTGAATTTGTCGTCGGCATGCTGCAACGCCAGGCGGTAGTGGGCCATCGCTTCCGCGCAGGCAGCGGTTTCCTTGAGGATATCTCCCAACAGCATGTGGCCATTGGGGCTGGTGGGCCGATAATGCAGATAGCGCCGGGCCGCCTGCTCGGCCTCCGCATAGCGCTTGGCATCGACCAGCAGTCGGGTGACAGCATGGTTCAGACGATCACCTTCTGGATAAATATCCAGCATTCGGTTCAGTTCGGCCAGATGCTCGTCAATGCCGGTATCGGGTTTCAGTTTCGCCAGTGAATAGGGATCCACCCGTTTAAGTTGATGCTCCTCTACCAACTCCGGCAGCAGTTCGCTGTTGGCAAAAAGTATCTGCATGTCATCGGTAAACACCGGGACATAGCCCGAAAGGCGCGCGGCAACCTTGCGGAAGGCATCGTTTTTCTTGTTGGCGGATATAAATTCTGGCTGGTATTTCGCCAATGTCTTCGCCGTACCGTTTACGTCACGGTAAAAGCTGAACATCGTATAAATGTCCAAGTCGGTAAACAGCGACATCTGGAGGTCAGCAAAGATCTTGTAGTCCGGATAGAGTTTCCAGTGCAGGTACCCCGCGCTCGTAGGTGGTGCGTACAACTTTCCGCCCTTTCCCTCTTTGGCCAGAAACCGAGTGATGCCCTCCGGTGTATTTTCGGTATCAAAGGGAAATTCGACCCCGGTGGGTACCCGGTTTACCAAGCTGACCACCGGCATGACCATGATGACCCCGGCAAGCAGATGAGAAAGTGAAAACAGGGGCCTCGAGGACTGTCTGGTTTGGAGGCCGCTGACAAAATGAGTAAGCAGAGGCAACACCAACAGTGCCCATTCCCACAGGAACCGATTTCCCCTCAGTAGAAGGAAATAGCCGCCGAGTGCCAAGATGGCGTGGCTGAGCCGAAGTCTGTTGTCCAGGGCGCTCCTGACAAATGCGTAGCCACTGAATAGGAAGGCGATAGGAAATATACTCTCGATCTTGAGATTGGCGCCGTTCAGGACCAACGAGTACAGGGCGCGTGAATCCAGCGGCTTCATCTCGTCGATATACATAGCAACCTGAGTGGCGACTTCGAACGGGGTTGCGAACAGGGCCAAACCGTGGGGGGTGAGCAGTAAGGCGGGTAGGCAGGTGAGCAGCCAGATTAGCACCGCATTGTTGGGACGATTATTCCGTGCGGCGGAAAAAAATCTCAAGTAGACCAGTTCGATGAAGTAGGCACCCCCGATCAAGAGAGGTACAGGGTACTCGATGCCGTGTATGTTGACCCATGCCAGGGTCAGTATCGGCAACGCCGGCGCCCACCTTGGCTTGCGCTCCAAGATATACAGAAACATCAGGATAAACAGATGGGAGAAGAGATGAGGACGTAGGTTGGGCAGCCGTCCCTCGATGAAAGTAAAATAGGCGATAAACAGCAACAAAAGGGCAAACAGCGGTCCCCGGCCGGTTTTGTCTACCAGGATGTATCGGTAAACCACCAGGGCTGAGAAGGTGAACAGCAGTGCCCGCAAGACGATCAACCCCTGATAGCCGGTAAATTCGTAGATCCGGGCAACCAGGGCCTGGAACCCCCAATAGTAATTTACGAACTCCCGTTCGGGTGCGATGAAAGAGAAGAAAGCGTTGTCCGGGATCCTGCCCTGTTGCCAAAAAAAGCGCCCGGCATCCATGTGGTACCACATGTCCGAATCCGTTAACGCTATCGGGAAGGTCAGTTGAAACAGTAACCCAGCCAGTATCAGCAGGACGGCATAGAGGTGAATGTAGGGAGGCAGATGCTGCCATCTGCCCGGTAACGAATTGACGGTTTCCCGGAACACTTGCCCAGAAAGTAGTCGTGGTAGTAAGTTGGCCATCTGCATCCGGTTCCCGTAGTCCACCAGCATGCGGCGGTCCCCACCGGTATCCACCTGTCATGCTGCCCCCTGATTTTCTCGGCCGGGGTCCTCAGTAACAAGAATTTCTTTCTTGAGCACCTGGTTAGCGGTCGATTCCTGATTGACTTTAGTCAGCAGCTAACCGGTGTGGGATGGTCGTTCTCCCTCCGGTAACACATGGTATGGCCGGCCGGGATCTTGAAAACCCGCCAGACCCCCCCACCTGAGGCATAACCTTAAAGAATTCGGAGTTTCTACCATGAGAATGGATAAATTAACCAGCAAGTTCCAGATGGCGTTGGCGGATGCCCAAAGTCTATCCGTCGGTCGTGACCATCAGTTTATCGAACCTCTGCACCTGATGTTGGCCTTGCTGGATCAGCAGGGGGGAACGGTACGGCACCTGCTGTCCCAGTCAGACGTAAACGTTAATCTCCTGCGCTCCAGCTTGGGAGAAGCGCTGGATCGCTTGCCGAGTGTTCAGGGAGGATCCGGGGATGTTCACATCTCCAACGAGCTGGGCCGCCTGCTGAACCGGACCGATAAATTAGCCCAGGAACGCAAGGATCAGTACATCTCGAGCGAACTGTTTGTGCTGGCGGCGGTAGAAGATAGCGGAGAGCTGGGAAACTTGATGCGAAAGGCGGGGGCGGCCAAGGGGCCTGTGCAGCGGGCGATCGAATCGATACGCGGCGGACAGCCGGTCGATGACCCTAATGCGGAGGAGCAGCGCCAGGCATTGCAGAAGTACACCATCGACCTCACCGAGCGAGCGGAGCAGGGCAAGTTGGATCCGGTGATCGGGCGTGACGATGAGATTCGCCGCACCGTACAGGTCCTGCAGCGCAGGACCAAAAACAACCCGGTGCTTATCGGAGAACCCGGGGTGGGTAAGACCGCAATCGTGGAAGGATTAGCCCAGCGTATCGTCAATGGCGAGGTGCCCGAGGGGCTGAAGAACAAACGACTGCTGTCATTGGACATGGGGGCGCTGATCGCCGGGGCCAAATTCCGGGGCGAGTTTGAGGAGCGGCTGAAGGCGGTACTCAACGATCTGGCCAAACAAGAGGGGCAGATCATCCTGTTCATCGACGAACTACACACCATGGTGGGCGCTGGAAAGGCGGAAGGCGCTATGGATGCGGGCAATATGTTAAAACCCGCCTTGGCAAGGGGCGAGTTGCACTGCGTGGGAGCAACCACGCTGGACGAATACCGCCAGTATGTGGAGAAAGATGCCGCCCTCGAACGCCGGTTTCAGAAGGTACTGGTTGATGAGCCGACGGTGGAAGACACCATCGCGATTCTGCGGGGCTTGAAGGAGCGTTATGAGGTGCACCATGGCGTCGAAATTACCGACCCCGCGATCGTTGCCGCTGCCACCCTTTCCCATCGCTATATCAGTGACCGCCAGCTACCGGATAAGGCCATCGACCTGATCGATGAGTCTGCTTCGCTGATCAGAATGGAGATTGATTCTCTGCCTGAGGAGATGGATCGCCTGGAGCGGCGACTTATCCAGCTCAAGATCGAACGCGAAGCCCTAAAAAAGGAGAAGGATGAGGCATCCAAGAAGCGGCTCTCGGACTTGGAGGCGCAGATCCTCCAACTGGAGCGGGAGTTTTCGGATCTGGAGGAGGTTTGGAAATCGGAGAAGGCAGCGCTGCAGGGGGCGGCGCACATCAAGGAGGCGTTGGAGCGCGCCCGGCTAGAGATGGAGACGGCACGCCGTGCCAGCGATCTGCAACGTATGTCGGAGCTGCAATACGGCCGCATCCCCGAGCTGGAGAAGCAGCTGGAGGCTGCAACCCAGGCCGAAGGTCAGAAAATGACCTTGTTGAGGAACAAGGTGACCGACGAAGAGATCGCCGAGGTGGTCTCCAAATGGACGGGTATCCCGGTGTCCAAGATGCTTGAGGGTGAGCGGGAGAAGCTGCTTAAGATGGAGCAGGAGCTCAGCAAGCGGGTTATTGGCCAAGACGAGGCCGTGGGAGCCGTTTCCAATGCCATTCGCCGATCCCGTGCGGGGTTGTCCGATCCCAATCGGCCCAACGGTTCATTCCTGTTTTTGGGGCCCACCGGGGTCGGCAAGACCGAGTTGTGTAAGGCGCTTGCGGCATTTTTGTTTGATACCGAAGAGGCCCTGGTGCGAGTCGATATGTCCGAGTTCATGGAGAAGCACTCGGTAGCCCGCCTGATTGGCGCTCCGCCGGGGTATGTGGGTTATGAAGAGGGAGGCTATCTGACCGAGCTGGTCCGCCGCCGTCCCTACAGCGTGATCCTGATGGACGAGGTGGAAAAGGCCCATCCCGATGTCTTCAACGTGCTCTTGCAGGTGTTGGAAGATGGGCGCTTGACCGATGGCCAGGGCCGAACCGTGGATTTTCGCAATACGGTGGTGGTAATGACGTCCAACCTGGGTTCTCAGATCATCCAGGAGATGGCTCGCAACAACGACTACGAGGCGATGAAGGCGGCGGTCATGGAGGTGGTTAGCCAGCATTTCCGTCCCGAGTTTATCAACCGCGTTGATGACACCGTGGTATTCCATCCGCTGGACCGGGAGCAGATCCGGGCAATCACCGTGATCCAAACCGGCTATTTGCGGAAGCGGTTGCTCGACCGTGATATGGATTTAGTGGTAAGCGAAGCGGCGCTCGATCATCTTGGCGAAGCTGGATTTGATCCCGTTTATGGCGCCCGACCGCTGAAACGCGCCATCCAACACCAGTTGGAGAATCCCCTGGCTCAGCAAATACTGGCAGGCCGGTTTTCGGCCGGTGACGCCATCGTTGTGGATCTCGCGGGTGATGGGCTCAGTTTCCACTCAGGAGGCCGCGAGGAACCAGCCGCTGACTGAAAGCAAGGGAATGCCTCCCGGTTGGGCGCAAGCCCCAGCCGGGGGCTAGTGATCGGGTGGCAGGGGAAGAAAAGTTTTTGCGGCTCCGGCCGCTAGAGAGCTTATGAACTCGATTAGTCAGCAGACAGTGGTCCCGGCAGGGACAGATAATCCGGGCGGACGGGCGCAATTAGGGACCATAGAATACCTGCTGGAGTCCATGCGCAGGGGGAGTGATTTTCCCGCGCTTTCTGAATCGATACGTTCGGTTAATCAGTTGGCAGACTCCCGGGAACAGGATGTGCGCAGCCTGGCGAGTGTGATTATCGGCGATTTCGCCCTCACGAATAAGATGCTCAAGGTGGTCAACTCCGCCTTTTACAGCAGTTTTTCCGGCAAGATCGGAAGCATTAGCCGGGCGATCATCGTGCTGGGGATAGAAGAGGTGCGCAGCTTGGCAGCCTCCCTTATTTTCTTGGAGCACCTCAATGACAAGTCGCAGGCCTCCCGGCTGAGAGACCAGATCTCCGCGGCTATCTTTAGTGCGACCCTGGCTAGGCAAGTGGCGGGTAACATCGGCTTGAAAAATACCGAGGGCAGCTTCCTCTGTGGGATGTTGCAAAGCTTGGGGGGGATCCTTGTCACCTATTATCTCCAGGAAGAAGGCGCGGAAATCGACCGCCTGATCGAAACCATGGACCTAGATCCCAAGGCAGCTCAAAAGCGCGTGTTGGGCATGACCTTTGACCAGATTGGCGTTTCAATGGCAAAACACTGGAACTTCCCCTCGGTGATTACCGGGGGGATGTGCAGGGCCGATTCGGTTGCGGGTAACGGCCTGAGGAGCGAAGAGCTGCAACTGCGTTTGATCGCCAGTTTTGCCAACGACGCCGCGGTCGCGATCGGGAAGGGTGAGATCAACGGGGCGATTGCCCGTGATGGATCACTGAATAAATATCTGAAGCTGTTCTCACTGGATGAACGGCGATTTCGGGAACTAGTCGATGAGGCGCGTAAGGAATTCAGCGAACTAAACGGCGCGTTCCGAAATGACGACCCCGAAGCTCCCACGCCATTTGTTAGCCGGTTGAACGGTGAACGGGAGAAGTTACGAGCCGAGGGTCGGGCGCAAGGGGATAACGAGGACGAGTCGTCCGCCTCTCGGGGACTGGACAATGGGGTATGCGCGGTCCCGGAGACCGGCGCCTCGATAGATTCAACCACGGTTGACGCGGAGCAAATAATGACCGAAGGGCTGCAGGAGGTAAGCGGCCTGTTGACGGGAGAGCGTTGCTCGATCAACCAGGTATTTAATGTGGTTTTAGAAACGCTCTATCGTGCGATGGAGTTCCAGCACGTTCTCCTCTGCCTTAAAGACAAGCAACAACGGATTCTGGGTAGATTGGGGTTTGGGCAGGACATTGAAACCTTTCTGAAAGGGTTTTCGTTTTCGGTAAAGTACACCCCCGATGTTTTTCATGTGGCCATAAAGAACGGTGTGGATCTCTACATCGAAGATACACACGCTACGAAGATCAGGTCCGATCTCCCGGAGTGGTACCTCTCCGCCGCGGATGCGGGATCCTTTATCCTGCTGCCGGTAGTATTGAACAAGACACCGCTTGGGCTGATCTATGCCGACCACACACGCCCCCGGGCGCTGGAGTTCTCGGGTAACCGCCTCAACCTTATGAAGGCGCTTCGCAATCAGATACTACTGGCGTTTCGAACCTGCTGTTAACGGCGTTCCGGTTTCAGTTTGCCGCCTGATCCACGATCTCTGGCGTCTGTTCGATTGGCTTTGCTGCCTTATTCTTCTCAACGATTTCCATGTATTGCTTCGGGGTTACGGTGAACCCTTTTTCAGGGCGCTTGGTGGGCACATAATAGGCATATGCCACAACCCCAACCAGTACCACAAAGACGGGAAAAAAGGGCTTGATCCTCATCGGCTGCCGATACTCCTTAGTGAGGTTTACCGCGGTGCAATAAGCGCCAAAGCAACCCCCCTTCTTGGGGTGAGTGCTTCCATAGTTCCAGTATAGCTTACCCGGAAGGGCGGTCCGCGCCCGGGCGACTAGGGGATTTCAGGCTGATTACCGGCCAGCCTTGAGTTTTGGCGCGGTCCATGAGTTGTGGGTCGGGATCCACGGCTACCGGATGGTCCACTCGCTCCAGCAACGGCATGTCGTTGTGGGAATCACTATAGAAACTGCTTCCCTCGAGCGATAGGGAATGGTTGCTAAGCCACTCATTGAGCCGCTGCACCTTGCCTTCGCGGAAACTAGGCAAGCCTTCGACCTCACCGGTAAAGTGGCCGTCCCTCATTTCCGGCTCGGTTGCGATCAAGTGTTTGATCCCGAATAGGTCGGCAATCGGAGCGGTCACGAAGGAGTTGGTAGCGGTGATGATCAGTAGGGTGTCCCCCTGCTGGCGGTGTTTTTCGACCAGCTCCACTGCGGGGTCCAAGATAATAGGTAGGATTTTCTGCTCGACAAACTCTTGCCGCCAAGCCTGCAGTTTTCCGAGCGGATTATCCCGCAGCGGTTTCATCGAAAAACGAAGAAACTCATAGATATCCAGTTCTCCTGCGAGGTACTGGCGATAGAATCTCTCGTTCTCCTTTTCATAGTGCAACCGGTCCACGGCACCCGTTTCAGATAGGAAGACCCCCCACAAGTAGTCCGAATCACCGGCCAACAGCGTATTGTCCAGATCAAATATTGCCAAGGCCACGATGCCATCTCCTAACAACCGGTATAACAGGGGCAGCTATTCTAGCCCGAAAACCCGGATGATGGTTGCCGTGTTTAGCTGGAGTATGGAACAATCCATAGTATTAAGAGTTTATTGACGGGATATCCTGTGATTGATTCTGAAGGTTACAGGCCCAATGTCGGTATAATTCTGTGCAACAACAAGCGCCGGTTATTCTGGGGCAGGCGGGTTGGACAGAACGCCTGGCAGTTTCCCCAGGGCGGGATCAGGCGGGATGAAACCCCCGAACAAGCGATGTTCAGGGAGCTGGAGGAAGAGGTGGGCTTAGCTCCGCACCAGGTGGAGGTGCTGGGAGTTACCGAGGATTGGCTGCATTATCAGTTGCCAAAGCGCTTTCTTCGTCATCACTGTCAACCGCTGTGCATTGGTCAGAAACAGCGCTGGTTCTTGCTCAGGGTACTTTGCGAAGAAACCGATTTCTGTTTGGATCATTCCAAGAAACCGGAATTCGACGGCTGGCGTTGGGTGAAATATTGGCAACCTTTGCGTGAGGTTATCTACTTCAAGCGTCGGGTCTATTCCCGAGCGCTAGAAGAGTTGGCGCCGCTGATTTTCCCGGAAGGGCCACCGGTCCGTACCCACCATAACTATTTGCGGAATAGACACCGCTGATACCGGTGCTGGCCGGGTACTTACTTGGGTCCCACAGGTGCGGAAGGTCCATGCCAGGCCGACGAACCGATGGTTCCACCGACCACCGAATTCCCGTGCACCTGTGATTTTGCCCGCTGACAGGGCTTTGGATTAATATGCTTGAGATACTGCACCGCATCATCCAGGAAGTTAACACCGCCCCCGATTTGAATGCCGCTCTGGCAGTCATCGTCAAAGAGGTCAAGCAGGCGGTTAAGGCCGATGTTTGTTCAGTGTATCTGACCGACTACGAAAACCGCCGTCATGTCTTGGCAGCCACCCATGGACTTCGCAAGGAGGCGGTTGGAAAGGTTAGCCTGCCGCTGCATCGTGGCCTGGTGGGGTTGGTTTGCGAACGCGCGGAACCAGTCAGCGTAGACGATGCTCCCAGCCATCCGAGGTATTTATTTGTCACCGAGACAGGAGAAGTGCTTTATCACGGGTTTCTCGGTGTACCGGTAATTCAGAACCGCAAGGTGCTGGGGGTGCTGGTGGTTAGGCAGCGTAAGCCACGCCAGTTCGATGATAATGAGATTACCTTCGTATTTACCTTGGCGGCGCAGTTGGCAGGCGCCATTACCCACGCCCAGGCCAGCGGCGAACTCAGCCGAGACCTGAATCTCACCGCCGATACCCCGGCAAGATTCCTGCGTGGGCGCCCCAGTTCATCGGGAGTCGCCATCGGCTCTGTGGTGGTGACCTACCGGGCGGCGGATCTGGAGGCGGTACCCGACCGCCGCGCGGAGGATGCCGAGGCGGAAATCGAGCAGTTCCGGGCGGCGGTGGCGGGTGTCGAGGAGAGCCTCAGGAGCCTCAAGACCAGAATCGGAAAAGTCTTGCCCGTGGAGGAGCAGGCACTGTTTGATGCACTGTTGTTGATGCTGGGCAGTGATAGTCTGGTTAGCCAGACCATTGGGCGCATCCACCATGGAGAGTGGGTACAGACTGCCTTGCGCAACACTATCGAGGAGCACGCCTTGGTCTTCGACAAGATGGACGATGTCTATCTCCGGGAGCGTGCCTCCGATATCCGTGATCTGGGCCGCCGGATCCTCATGCACCTTCAGACCGATACGCCCAGATCCGTCAATTATCCGGACCAGACAATACTGGTTGGGGAGGATGTGGGTGCGGTAGAACTTATGGAGGTGCCTCGGGAACGGCTGGTTGGAATTATCTCGGCGGCCGGATCGGGAGCATCTCATGTCGCTATTTTGGCCAGGGCGATGGGCGTACCCGCGGTCATGGGTGTCGCTGATCTTCCGGTGTCCAGGATGGAAGGCCGAGAGGTGATTGTGGATGGCTATCATGGGCGAGTTTATGTGTCGCCAACCCCCTCGGTGCTAAGCGAATATAAGCGCCTCGAGGCGGAAGACCGGGCGCTATTTCTTGAGTTGGAGAAACTGAAGGGAGAACCTTCCGAGACGACCGATGGTGTGCAGGTACCGCTCTACCTCAACACTGGGCTAGTTCCCGATACGGGCACCCTGGGAACCGGTGAATCCAGCGGGGTGGGGCTCTACCGCACCGAACTGCCATTCATGGTACGCGACCGGTTTCCCGGTGAAGAGTCTCAAATCGTCAACTACCGGTTGGTATTGGAGGCATTTGCCCCTCGCCCGGTCACGCTGAGGACCTTGGATATCGGCGGTGATAAGTCACTGCCATACTTTCCAATGAAGGAATCGAACCCGTTTCTAGGATGGCGGGGAATCCGAGTCTCCCTGGATCATCCGGAAATTTTTCTAACGCAGATCAGGGCAATGCTCCGGGCGGCGGTGGGGCTGTACAACATGCAGATCATGTTGCCCATGGTAACCTCGGTAAGCGAAGTGGATGAGTTGATGTTGCTGATTCAGCGTGCTCACGATGAGCTCGAGGAGGAGGGGTATCCGGTGGCGATGCCCAGGATAGGAGTCATGGTCGAGGTTCCGGCGGCGGCATTCCAGATCGACGCACTGGCACGCCGGGTGGACTTTCTGTCGGTGGGCAGCAACGATCTCACCCAGTACTTATTGGCGGTGGATCGCAATAACCCGCGGGTAGCGGAGTTATACAGTGAATTGCATCCAGCGGTACTCAAGACCCTGGTACAAATCGTCGAGGGGGCGAAGCGCTATGGATGCCCGGTGAGTGTCTGTGGGGAGATGGCGGGCCATCCTCCCGCGACGGTATTGTTACTTGGCATGGGTGTGGATAGTCTGAGCATGAGTGCTGGCAGTTTGCTCCGGGTGAAGTGGGTGATCCGCAGTTTCAGCCGCTCGCACGCCCGTCAACTGTTGCAGGCCGCACTGCGGATGGAAGACGTGCAGCAAGTGCGACGGTTGATGGAGGGGGCGCTCGAAGACGTGGGACTGGGCGGTTTGGTGAGAGCCGGCAGTTAAGGTGAGCACCCTATCCGCCGGTACCGACCGTTAAGGTTCTCTGGCTTATTCCCAGCGAAAGGTGCGGGCGCCGATGGTCATGAACACAACCGTCATTACCAACATGGTAACCAGGTCCCATCCAATATCCTGAACTCCCGCCCCATCGATCATTACCGCCCGTGCGGCATGGGTTAGATGAGTCAGGGGAAGCAGTTGCGCGAACTGCTGAACAAGGGTGGGTGATCCTTCCAGGGAGAACCAGACCCCTGAAAGGAGCATCATTGGCCAGCTGACCAGATTTAGCAGTCCGTTGGCTGCTTCTTCGTTAGCCAGACGGGCTGCCACGATCAAACCCAGGCTGATCATGCTTAAGGTGCCAGCACTTAGTACCAGCAGCAGGGTGAGGTAGGAGCCATTCATGCGAAACCCGACAAACAGGTCGGTACCTGCATATACGAGAGTTGTCACCAGTAAGATGAGCCAGAAACGTGACATCACCTGGGCGGTAAGAAACTCCAATGGGGTTAGCGGGGTAGCCTTCAATCGCTTGAGGACACCATTCTTCCGGTAGCGCACGATCACGAAGCCCACGCCGAAAAGGGAACTGAACATCACGTTCATGCCGAGCACCCCCGGAATCAGCCAGTCTACGTAGCGAATCGGTTTACCCGAGACCGACTGCCTTTCCATGCCGGTTTGGCTGGCATTTAGCAATCGTTCTAAAAAGTAACCTTTGACGGACGACTCGTTAATCCAATAGTTACCGCTGGTCTGATCGAGCAGCATATCGAGTTGATGACGTTCAACCTTGGGAATGGCCGCGCTGATCTTATCGACCGGTATAAACTGGATGTGCTCCGTGGCGAGAAACTCCTTAGCGCGAGATTCTTTTCCACTGATGCCAACCTTGAAGAGATCGGGATCATCGGAACTGAATGCAAACGCAAAGCCCATGACGATCAGGACCGGGAGCAGAATGTTCCAAGACAACGCCATGCGGTCCCGGAGAAATTCTCGGTTGCGGGCGGTCAGCAGGGCAAACAGTCGTTGAAGATTCATTTCACGTACGCAGAGTATGTCCCGTCAGCTCCAGGAAGAGGTCTTCCAGGGTGCGCGTTCTTACCTGGAGATATTCTAGGGAGACCCCGAGTTCCAGCAATGTGCGGATGCTGGTGTTCAGGTCGCTGCTGAAGATCTCCACAAGGCCGTTGCGACGGTGCAGCGGCCAGGGCAAGCTGGCTTGCAGGGAGACGGGGATTTGCTCCGCCGGTAGCGAGATGACGGCGTTGTCGAAGTGGGCCTGCAACAGCTCCTCGGGAGAGCCTTGGGCGATAATGCGCCCTTGATCCATAATGGCGACCAGGTCACAGAGCTGGTAGGCCTCGTCCATGTAATGGGTGGTTAGCACGACAGTCTTGTGTTCCAGCTTCACATTGTGGATCAACCGCCAGAAATTGCGCCTTGCCTGGGGGTCCAAGCCGGTAGTCGGTTCATCTAAAAAAAGAATTTCCGGATCGTTGACTAGTGCGATAGCCAAAAGCACACGTTGCCGTTGTCCTCCTGACAACTGTTGTACGTCCTGATCCAGAAAGTCGGACAAGGCGCAACGTTCAATGAGTTCATCGAGCGGACGGTGTTGTTGATAGAAGCTCCGAAACAGGTGTAGAGCCTCGCGAACCCGCATGTAGTCCTGGAGTGCGGTGCTTTGAAACATGATACCCGCCGCCTGGCGGAAGTGGCCGTCTAGTGGCGATCCGTTGAAGCGTATTTCGCCACTGGAGGGCGTGAGTATTCCTTCCAGCATCTCAACAGTGGTGGTCTTACCGGCGCCGTTTGGACCCAGCAGGCCGATACAAACCCCCCGCCCTATTTGTAACGAAATATTGTCCACCGCAACGAGGTTGCGGTAACGCTTGACGAGATTGTTTATCTCCAGCAGCGGGGTCATGAGCGAGACATTACATACAGAAACACTGCCATGGGAAATGGAAATGGTGTTTTACAGGTCTATAACGATAACGGTTGCTGTGCAGAGCGCCAAAATATCCGGTGGGCTGGTTGGAAATGGTGCCCCCGACACGATTCGAAC
>JAGRGP010000075.1 GCA_020445415.1 Gammaproteobacteria bacterium
CCTGGACGTGGTTTTCTCGACGCCCGAGGTGGGCGGTCTCAAATCTCCCCACCGCCTCCAGTTGATCAGAGAATTTCAAACTTGGGTAGAAGGACTTCCCCAAGTGGACAACAGTGTTTCGATGGCTGATTTTGTCGAGGAAATGAACTGGGGATTTCATGGGGAGGACGACAGCTATCGGAAAATTCCGGATGATCCCTCTTTGGTTAGCCAATATCTACTGGTCTACGACGGTGTGGATCTGTTCGATTTTACCGATCACAATTATCAATTGTCCCATGTGAACCTGAACGTGAATGTGCATGGCGCCAATGATATTGCCCTCATCATGGAACAGATAAGAGACTATTTGGGGCAGCATGTCGGCACGGAAATGGACTGGGATATCGCTGGATTTGGCCGGTTGTTTGCAGACCAGGAAGACTTGTTGATCGAGGGGCAAATCTACAGTCTGGTCGGGGCGATCGGGTTAATATTTGCTTTGATGTATCTGCAATGGCGTTCGTTAGGCGGAGCGCTTCTGTGTATGATTCCCAATATCTCACCCATCTTGGTGATCTTCATCCTGATGGGATTGATGGGGATCTGGCTGGATATGGCAACGGCGATGATTGCCAGTGTGGCGGTCGGGATCGCGGTCGACGATACCATCCATGTCTATCATGGGTTTATTCGCCGTGTGCGGCGGGGAATATCGCCCGTGGTTGCTTTGGCTCGTACCTTCAGCCAGGCGGGGCGGGCAGTAATGACAACCACCATTATTCTCTCCGCCCAGTTTTTAATTCTGATTACCTCGGAGTTCGTTCCCACCACCCATTTTGGTCTGTTGACCAGCATTGGTCTGCTAACAGCGCTGTTGTTTGATTTGCTGTTGCTGCCGGCACTGCTGATCGTTATTTATCAAACCGTGCCTAAATGGCGGCGTGAAAATCGTAAACCAGTTGCGATTTGATCGTATTCCGAAACCTTTTTGATTAAGGTTTAGGGGTTGATCTCGATCAATACTCCCACCAGTGGGTGATCGATGTAGTGTAACTCCTTGCTGCGCATGCGACGGTGCGTGGTAAATCGGTAACTCTTGAAATTTCCCACCCCACCATCGGCCTTTTTTCTCACTAGCAGATCTAGCTCAGCATGCAGATAGCGGCCGACGCTGATCTTGACTAGGCCCTCTACGGTCGGTGTGCCCGGAACAATGTCCTGCTCCGATTTGAGGTACCATGCCTTGGCGTTTTCACTTCCTGTTACGTTTTGGCGCCACGCGGCATGGATAAGTGGCGTATACCCAGGTGTCCGTTGTAGGGCGTTGCTTTCCGCACCCAGCCGTCCTCCGCCATTGGGTAGCATTTGCTGAGCGCCGAGCCTCAAGCTGTCATCCCAGGGTAGGGTACTCATATCCTGGGGCGCGGCTTGGCTTCCGGATGAATCACCCGGCAGGGAAAAGATCAGCAGTTCAATACTGTAGCTTCGCGCTTCACATAGCGGGATAGCAGCCAGCTGAACCGCTGAGAGTAGTAGCAGGGTGAGAAGTTGTCTCATAGAGGCACCCTTTGGCCGGTTCTTTAACATTCGGGACCGATCTTAGTGTCTGCCGCCGATCTCGTCCAGCACGGATGCGATCTGATCGATTCGTCCCTCGCGGTCTTTCATCGGCCGGAAGAACCGGAGCTTGTCCGCACCGTCCAGCTTGAACTCCATGGGTCTGGATTGCACCAGCCGCATGATGTGGGCCGGATCGATATTGGGCATGCCATCGAAAAGTATTCTCCCGGACTCCGGTCCCGCCTCGATCTTCTTGACCCCCAATGGGGTGGCGGTGATCTTCAGCCGGGTGATATCCATCAGGGTGCGCGTTGCTTCGGGAAGCAGTCCAAAGCGGTCGATCATCTCTACCTCCAGCTCTTCCAGCTCCCCCGTGTCCGTGGCACTGGCTATGCGCTTGTACATGACTAGTCTGCTGTGCACATCGGGCAAGTAATCACCTGGCAGCAACGCGGGAAGTTGAAGATCTATCTCGGTACCATGATCCAACGGTCGGTCAAGATTTGGCTGGACCCCCGATTTCAAGGCCTTGACCGCGCGTTCAAGTAACTCGGAATAGAGTGTAAAACCGATCTCGGTTATTTGTCCGCTCTGCTCATCGCCTAGAAGCTCTCCCGCGCCCCTGATCTCCAGATCGTGGGTCGCCAAAGTAAACCCTGCTCCAAGCTCTTCCAGGGATTCGATCGCCTCCAGGCGTTTTCTGGCGTCCATGGTAATACTCTTTGGCGGAGGCGTGATGAGATAGGCATAGGCCCGGTGATGAGAGCGTCCGACCCGCCCGCGCAACTGATGGAGTTGGGCCATGCCCAGCTTATCCGCACGGTGAATGACAATTGTGTTGGCGCTGGGCACGTCAATGCCGCTCTCGATGATGGTCGTGCAAACCAGGATGTGGAACCGCTGGTGATAAAAGTCGCGCATGATTGCTTCCAGTTCCCGCTCGCGCATTTGGCCGTGAGCGGTTTGGATTCGTAATCCGGGCAACAGACGCTCGAGTTTTACCGCCATGGTTTCGATTGTGGCCACCTCGTTGTGCAGAAAATAGACTTGCCCCCCGCGTTTAACCTCCCGTAGGCAGGCTTCGATGATCAGGGCGTCGTTCCATTGGCTGATAAAGGTCTTTATCGGGTGGCGTTCGGCCGGTGGTGTGGCTATTATCGAAAGGTCCCGCATGCCGGCCATGGCCATATTGAGGGTTCTGGGGATGGGGGTGGCGGTAAGCGTGAGCAGGTCAACTTCGGCTCTGAGTGATTTGAGCTGCTCCTTGTGACGCACACCAAAGCGGTGTTCCTCGTCCACGATTACCAGTCCCAGGCGTTTGAATTTGACGGAGCCCTGCAGCAGCTTGTGGGTGCCGATGACAATATCGATGGTCCCGTCAGCCAGCCCATCGAGTACCTCTTGTTGCTGCTTGCCCGTACGGAACCGGGACAGCCCGGCGATTCTAACCGGCCAGTCCGCGAACCGATCGGCAAAGTTCTGCTCATGTTGCCCGGCGAGTAATGTAGTGGGCACCAAGACAGCCACCTGCCGCCCCCCTTGAACCGCGAGAAAAGCGGCTCGCATGGCGACTTCTGTCTTCCCAAAACCCACATCGCCGCACACCACGCGATCCATCGGATGTGGCGATGCCATATCCCCGAGTACAGTATCGATTGCCTGTTGCTGATCCGGGGTCGCTTCAAACTCGAACGAAGCGGCAAAGCTCGCGTACTGATCATCCGGCTCAGGAAACGCAAATCCCGGGTTGGCCGCACGGCGGGCGTAGATCTCGAGCAACTCGGCGGCGGTATCCCGAGCTTGCTGGGCGGCCTTGCGCTTGATTCGTTCCCACTGATCGCCACCTAACCGGTGCAACGGTGCGTGCTCGGGAGAAGCCCCAGCGTAGCGGCTGATCAGGTGTAGGGAGGAAACCGGAACGTATAATTTGTCCCCTTTGGCATATTCCAGAGTAAGAAACTCTGTTTGAATTCCGCCTACCACCAGATTTTGCAAACCCAGGTAGCGGCCCACTCCATGATCCTCATGCACGACGGGTGCGCCAATATGCAGCTCCGTAAGATTGCGTACCACCATCTCCGCATCGCGCTGCTTGGCACGACGGCGGCGTTCTTGTCGGACCCGTTCTCCGAGCAGTTCGGTTTCGGTGATGACGATAATGCTGTCGTGGGTGCCAGGAAGCCATAGGCCATGGTCGAGCGGCGCGGTGGTAAGGGCGATCGGCGCGTCGCTTTCCAAAAAGGAGGCCCAATTGGAGACGACCCGTGCCTGGATGCCGTAATCCCGCAAGGTGCCTAGCAAGATCTCCCGCCGGCCGGCACTCTCGGCGGTGAACAATACACGTCCGCTGTATCTTTCTAGAAAATCCTGCAGGGAACCGGCGGGCCGTGCGGCACGGGCCTGGATATTGAACGGCGGGAGGCTGTGGCTGCCAAAATTGACAGCCCCGCTATAGCCCTTCCTTCGAGCTTCCAGTTCCGGGCGTTGTACGCCGACATAACGTGACTTCTTAAGGTGGGCTGCCAGCTCATCGTATCCCAGATAAACCCGCGCCGGCGGCAGCAGCGGACGTTCCAGATCATACCGGCGCTGTTCGTAACGCTGGGCGACCTGGTCGAGGAACGACTCTCCAGCGTTCCGAATACCATCGAAACCAATAATCAACAACCGCTCGGGCAGATAGTCGAAGAGGGTGGCGGTATCCTCGAAAAAAAGCGGCAGGTAGTATTCGAGGCCTCCCAGTGCATTACCGGCAGAAACCTCTTTATATACCAGGCTACGTTGCGGATCTCCTTCGAATTGGTTGCGGAAAGCTCCCCGGAAGCGGTTGATTCCCCCATCGTCCATCGGGTACTCCCGGGCCGGAAGCAATTCAACGGCATCGACTTGCTTCAGTGTCCGTTGGTTATCTGGATCGAAGGTGCGGATACTGTCGATCTCTTCATCGAGCAGATCGATACGGTAGGGAAGTGGGCTGCCCATGGGGAACAGGTCAAGCAACGACCCACGGACCGCAAACTCGCCATGCCCCATCACCTGGGACACACATTCGTATCCCGCTTCCTCGAGTTTGAGGCGCATGCTTTCCAAGGGCAGCCGATCGCCACATCGGAGTATGAAGACATGCGCATCGAGGTAACTTCGAGGAAGAAGCCGTTGTAAAAGGGTGCTGACCGGGACCACCAATACCCCGCGCTGAATTGACCTCAGATGGTGGAGGGTGGACAGGCGGCGGGATACTAACTCTGGCAGGGGGGAGAATACATCGTAAGGTAACGTTTCCCAATCCGGCAAAGTAAAAACAGGCGGACCTTGATCACCGAGAAAGAATTTGATCCCTGGCTCAAGGAGGTTCGCCGAGTGCACATCGTTGGCGATTACCAATAATAGGCCTGGAAAGGCCTGTGCCGCCGAGGCGATCGCCAGCGTGTCGCTGATGCCATAGAGCTGCCCCCACTGTAGGCGTTCCCCTGGGTTTTCAGGCAATGGCGGGGAAAAGATGCTGATTTCGGCACCGTCGGCGGGATGTGAGCGCATGAAGGGCTTTCGCTATCTGGCTGCAAAACGGTAATTTTCTCACAGACCATCAAAGTCGGAAAACACTCATTGATCCCGATATTGCCGGGTTGCCGAGTGTGCAAGGTGCTAAAAATGGGAGGCCTGATCGTGGGCGGCAGGTTAGATCGTTTGAGAAGGTCGGGTTAGAAGTTGATCTGGATCAACTATCCATAGGTCTAGAAGCAATTATTGATATTGGTCAAGCGCAGCTATTGGGGTGTGATGCTATATAACCACGAGCACATCGCTATAGGGCAAATGCATTCACGCGTTTCACATGACCGAATCCATCAGCAGAATGCAGTTCCTTTCTGGAAACTTCGGTGGAGCAGTACCCATCCGTCCTCCATGGGCGCTGGAGGAAGACCGATTTATCGAGTGCTGTAATCGTTGTGGGGAATGCATTACGCGTTGTCCGCATGGGATCATCAATGAGGCGCGCGGAAAATTTCCGGTAATGGATTTCAGTCATGCCGGTTGTGATTTTTGCGGAGAGTGTGTTTCAGCTTGCCAGCCGGGAGCCCTATCATTTGGCGTTGGAGAAGCGCGTAAACCCTGGCTGCTTAAGGCCCGTATTCTTGAGAATTGCTTGTCACTTAATGGTGTTATTTGCCGCTCATGTGGGGAGGCTTGCGAATCGGAGTCGATCCGTTTCAGATTGCACCTCGGAGGTAAAGCACTGCCTGTTATCGAGTTAGATTCCTGCACGGGATGCGGGGAGTGTTATGCCGTATGCCCGGTTAAGTCAATCGCGATTTCGCCCCTGGATTCACGAGACCAAGTGGCGTGAGAGGAGCTTACACATACCGATGAACATCTGCAGCGTTATCGTTCATGCCCGGCCCGAGCAAAGCAAGGCGGTCCAGGCTAGACTGGCGGAGCTACCCGGAGTAGAGGTTCAGGGAGAAGATGCGTCAGGCAAGTTTATTGTCACGGTGGAAGATGCCGGAGAGTCGACGGCGGCGGACACTATGATGTCATTCAATTCTGTAGAAGGCGTAATTAGTTCGACATTGATATACCACTATGGTGGAGACGATCTGGACGAGGAGGTTACCCGTGAAGTTAACTAGAAGAGATTTCGTAAAAAGCAATGCCATCGCGGCAGCAGCCTCTGTTGCCGGCATAACGCTACCGGCGGCCAAGACCGCTCTGGCGGCGGAAGGTGACGCTGATATCCGTTGGGACAAGGCGGCCTGCCGGTACTGCGGAACTGGATGCAGTGTCCTGATAGGCGTAAAAGATGACAAGGTGGTGGCCAGCCAGGGCGATCCGGATGCTCCGGTAAACCGCGGCCTCAACTGTATCAAGGGCTACTTCTTGCCCAAGATCCTCTATGGCCAGGACCGTCTTACCCAACCGTTGTTGCGCAAGACCAACGGTCAGTTTGATAAGAACGGCAAATTTGAACCGGTTTCATGGGATGAAGCCTTCGATGTGATGGCCGAGAAATGGAAGGCCGCCTTGCAGAAAGGAGGCCCCAGCAATATTGGGATGTTTGGTTCTGGACAATGGACCGTGTGGGAGGGCTATGCCGCATCCAAACTGATGAAGGCCGGGTTTCTTTCCAATAACCTGGATCCCAACGCACGCCATTGCATGGCTTCCGCGGTCGGCGCCTTCATCCGGGCGTTTGGCATAGACGAGCCCATGGGTTGCTATGACGATCTGGAACATGCAGATGTCTTCGTGCTTTGGGGTGCCAATATGGCCGAGATGCATCCTATCCTCTGGTCACGGCTTACCGACACTCGGCTAACCAAGGAAGGCTGCCAAGTGCATGTCCTTTCGACCTACGAAAATCGTTGCTTCGAGTTGGCGGATAACGGGATGGTGTTTCATCCCCAGAGCGATCTCGCGATCGCCAATTACATCGCCAACTACATTATCCAGAACAAGGCTTACAATCAGGACTTTCTCGACAAGCATGTCAACTTCACCAAGACGCCGACCGACATCGGATATGGTCTGCGCCCCGAGGATCCTAGGGAGAAAGCGGCCAAGAACGCTGGCAAGGGGAAACTCGATAAGATCACATTCGAAGAATACGCGAAATCAGTCGAACCGTACTCCTTGGAAGAGGCCAGCAAGATTTCCGGCGTACCTCAGGATAAGCTGCTGAAACTCGCCAAGGCCTATGCAGATCCAAACAAAAAGGTCTCTTCTTACTGGACCATGGGTATGAATCAGCATACCCGTGGTGTCTGGATCAACGGCCTGGTGTACAACATACATCTGTTGATGGGCAAGATCTCCGAGCCAGGCAACAGCCCGTTCTCGTTGACCGGACAACCTTCCGCCTGTGGTACTGCCCGTGAGGTTGGCACATTTGCGCATCGGTTACCGGCCGATTTGGTGGTCGCCAACGAAGCTCACCGAAAATTTTCGGAAAAGGTCTGGCAACTCCCCGAGGGCTCGTTAAACGGCAAAGTGGGATATCACGCCGTGCTCATGCACCGTATGCTGAAGGATGGCAAGATGAATACCTTCTGGGTTCAGTGCAACAACAATATGCAGGCCGCCGCCAACCTCAACGAAGAGTCCTACCCCGGTTGGCGCAATCCCGACAACTTCATTACCGTCTCTGATCCTTATCCCACAGTCTCGGCGATGGCCGCCGATCTGGTACTACCCACCGCAATGTGGGTGGAAAAAGAGGGGGCCTACGGCAACGCAGAGCGCCGTACCCAATTCTGGCGCCAGCAGGTCAAGGCACCTGGAGAGGCGAAATCGGACCTCTGGCAGCTCATGGAATTTTCCAAACGTTTCAAGATGGAAGAGGTCTGGTCGGCGGAGCTCTTGGAAAAAGCACCCCAGTATAAAGGCAAGACCTTATACGACGTACTCTTTGCCAACGGTGTGGTGAACAAATTCCCGGTCGAGCCCGTCGAGGATGGGTCGGGGAACATCTACGCCAACGATGAAAGCGAGCATTTCGGTTTCTATGTACAGAAAGGGCTGTTCGAGGAGTACCGGCTCTTCAATTCAGCGCCGGATATCCTCAAAAAGGGTCATGAGATGGCGCCATTTGAAGCCTACCACAAGGCTCGCGGTATTCGTTGGCCGGTGGTGGATGGCAAGGAGACCTTGTGGCGTTTCCGTGAAGGATACGATCCTCACGTAGCGCAGGGCGAAGGCGTTAAGTTCTACGGTAAACCGGATGGTCGGGCCAATATCATCACCGCCCCTTACGAGCCTGCCGCAGAACCGCCGGATGCGGAGTACGATGTCTGGCTGTGCACTGGCCGGGTACTCGAGCATTGGCATTCTGGGTCGATGACCCGCCGGGTTCCGGAACTTTATCGCGCCGTACCCGATGCCGTGGTCTTTATGCACAAGAATGATGCCAAGAAGCGCAGGCTCCGTGACGGTGCTCTGGCAAGAATTGTCTCACGCCGCGGAGAGATCACTGCCCGGGTTGAAACCAGAGGCCGCAACCGGGTTCCCGAGGGTCTGGTATTTGTCCCCTGGTTCGATGCAAGTCGCCTGATTAACAAGGTGACACTCGATCAGACTGACCCCCTGTCCAAGGAAACGGACTACAAGAAGTGCGCGGTGAAGATCCTCAAGGCATAACGGCCATCTGCACCGGCCTGGTACTCTCCCCGGGCCGGTGCGACGAAAATGGGAGACGATAACCGCAGCATTGGTAAGAGGCGGATCCGAATGACAACGACGGGTAAGAGCAACCGGACAAGGGTGAACCGCAGGCAGTTTCTCGGTAATCTGCTGCGGACCGCTTGTGGGGTCGGTTTGCTGGGAACCGGATTGGGTCTGTATTCGAGGCAAGCCTCTTCGTTGCCGGCCTTGGCCATCCGTCCACCGGGCGCATTGCCGGAAGAAGAATTTCTCGGGGCTTGTATCCGGTGTGGCATGTGTGTTCGGGATTGCCCCTATGACATTCTGAAATTGGGCCAACTGGGAGATGAGGTTCCCACCGGAACCCCCTTCTTTACCGCCAGGACAGGGCCGTGCGAGATGTGTGAGGATATTCCCTGTGTTCCGGCGTGCCCGACCAATGCCCTCGACCACGGACTGACCGATATCAAGCAGGCACGTATGGGGCTGGCCGTGGTAGTGGACCAGGAGACCTGTATCGCGTTTCTGGGATTGCGTTGCGAGGTCTGCTTTAACATTTGCCCGATTCGAGGTGAGGCGATCACCCTCAATTATCAGCACAACGACCGATCTGGAAAGCATGCCCTGTTTATCCCGGTCGTGCACTCCCAAGCCTGTACCGGCTGTGGTTTGTGCGAAAAGGCGTGCATTCTGGAGGAAGCGGCGATCAAGGTATTTCCAACACATTTGGCCAAGGGTGAACTCGGTAAGCACTATCGCCTGGGCTGGAAGGAGAAGGAAAGAGCTGGACAATCCTTGGTAACACCTGATGCCGAGCATCGCTTCAACCTTCCCGAGGGTGCAAGGTATGACCTTCAGGGCAAAGGATTGATCCTCGATGCTGAGAAGCAGGATGACGAACTGCCGGTATCGGCGAATCCGCTGGATACCCTGAATAAGGGATTTGGTGGTGATTGATGGCCGATAGACGGAAACCTGGCTTGGAAGCGACCCGGGATAAAGGGTGGGTGCGTTCTCACAAGTGGCTGCTGCTGAGACGTGTTAGCCAGTTTGGAATCCTGGGTTTGTTCTTACTTGGACCCGTAGCCGGCGTTTGGATCGTAAAGGGCAATCTTGCCTTTAGCGAGACGTTGGATCTGTTACCGCTTACCGATCCGCATGTATTGCTGCAATCTCTGCTGGCGGGGGTGGATCCCCATAAGGAGGCGATCATAGGGGTGGCTATTGTGGTCATCTTCTATGCCCTGGTAGGGGGGCGGGTTTTCTGCTCCTGGGCCTGTCCGGTCAATCTGGTTAGCGATGCGGCTTGCTGTGTACGGCGCTGGCTGGGGATTAAATCCAGCACCCAGATCGACCGCTCCACACGTTATTGGGTGCTGGGGCTCACATTGGTATTCCCCGTGCTTACCGGAACCATTGTGTGGGAACTCTTTAACCCAGTGTCCATTGTCTTTCGTGGCATTGTATTCGGATGGGGCCTGGCTTGGGTACTGCTGGCAGGTATCTTTCTGTTTGACATCTTTGTGTCAAAGGACGGCTGGTGCGGGAGGGTTTGCCCGGTTGGAGCGTTCTATAGCCTGGTGGGCAGCAAGAGTCTGATCCGGGTGGTGGCGGACGACCGCGATAAATGCGACGACTGTATGGACTGTTTTGAGGTTTGCCCCGAGCAGCAAGTGATAAGGCCGGCGCTCTACGGAAAGGAGAAGGGCATAGGTCCGGTTATCCTGTCTCCCAATTGCACCAATTGCGGGCGTTGTATCGATGTGTGCGCGAAAGACGTGTTCCACTTCGGCAGCCGATTTGCCAACGAGAAGCCGAAAATGAATTCTACCGCCGAAGAGGCCGATGAGCGGAAATATGTCGACGCGGCTTGATGACTTATATGTGGTATTCCAGATAGCGTGAAAACGGAGATAGATATGAAAAAGATGATAACAACCCTTATCGGTGGTTGCGCGGCCCTGGTCATTGCAGGAGCAGCGGTGGCTGGAGCTGTAGAATCTCTCAGAGGCGATCAGGAATTGCCGGATCTGTCCAAGGAACCGGCGAAGCGGCAGCAACTGGTGGTTCGGGGAGGGATCGAACGTAGCTATAAGCTGCAACCACCAGTTATCCCCCATGAAATTGAGAAGGACGAGATCAATCTCAAGGTAAATACCTGTATGAACTGTCACAGTGAAAAAACCTTCGAACAAAAGAAGGCACCCAAGGTTGGAGATAGCCACTATGTGACAAGGGACGGCAAAGTACAGGGAACGCTTTCCAGCAGACGTTATTTCTGCAATCAGTGTCATGCACCCCAGGTGGTAGCGGACCCGCTAGTGGAGAATAACTTCGTCGGTGCAAAGTAAGTCAACCGGAGCATAGTGGAATCCCCATCCGCAGATCGGGATTCCCCTTACCGGCGTTTCTATTTCAAGGCATATTTTAGGGGAAAGTGATGACTTCGGGCGGTAAGAAAGGCACATTTGCAGTGCTGGTAGTGGGTGTTGTGCTGGGTATCGCCTTATGGGGCGGATTCAACTGGACTCTGGAATTGACGAATACCGAGCAGTTCTGCATAACCTGTCATGAGATGGAGGTCACGCCTTATGCGGAACTTCAGGAAACTGTCCATTTCACCAACCGCACCGGTGTGCGGGCCACCTGTCCAGATTGTCATGTACCCAGGCCCTGGATTTACAAGATTGTGCGAAAGATCAGAGCATCCAACGAACTCTATCACCACTTTGTCACCGGTGCCGTGGATACGGAAGAGAAGTTTGAGGCCAAGCGTATGCAACTGGCCCAGACTGTGTGGAAGGCGATGAAGGATACGGATTCCCGTGAATGCCGTAACTGTCACAAGTTCAATTCCATGAACTTGGAAAAACAGCAGTCGCGTGCGGCTGATGCGCACGATCCTTACTACTGGGAGGCGATTGACGGCAAGGAGCCCACCTTTACCTGTATCGATTGTCACAAGGGTATCGCCCATTCGTTACCAGAAGGTTTCGACCCTACCTGGAACTCTCCGGAAACGACCGAGCAGTAGTGACGATTGGTAAGCTGACCAGCTGATCGCCACCTCTGCCATCACGGGGTAGGGAGGATAGCCTGGCGGAATAACACCAGGCTATTGTTTTTTTCCGGTGAACGGGAAAGAATTGGCCACTGACCCCCGGGGAGTAACCTAATGGCCCAGTTGATAGATTCCTTCGGACGCCGGGTGGAGTATCTGCGGCTGTCCGTTACCGACCGGTGTGATTTCCGATGTTTTTATTGCATTCCAAAAGGTTTCAAGGGCTTTTTTGAATCCAAAAACTGCCTCACACGCGACGAGTTTGTCCGGCTGGTCCGGTTGTTCAGCGAACTGGGGGTCGATAAGGTTCGGCTTACCGGAGGGGAGCCATTAGTCCGCAAGGATATTATCGAGATGGTCAGAAGCCTTTCCGAAATACCCGGGATCAATGATCTCTCCATGAGCACTAATGCTTCTCGACTGGAGGAGCACGCGGCAAGTCTCAAGCGGGCTGGCGTTAGCCGGATCAACGTGAGTCTGGATTCACTCGATTCCGGCCGATTTCGGGAGATAACACAGGGCGATTTGGAACGGGTTATCTCCGGTCTCAAGGCGGCTAGGCAGGCGGGTATTCATCCCATAAAGATCAACATGGTGGTGATGCGTGACCGAAACTTAGATGAGGTCGGCGATATGGTGGATTTCTGTATCGAGAATCGCTATACGCTGAGATTCATCGAAACCATGCCCGTTGGCGCCGCAGGGCAGGACGCCAGAAATAGCTATGTGAGTTTGGAGGAGGTGCGGTGTATTCTGGAACAGCGCTTCGAATTTGAACCGTCAAAAATGCGCGGCGCCGGGCCTGCAAAGTATCTCCGAGTTAAGGGCAAGCGGTTAAAAATCGGATTTATAACTCCGATGTCTCAACATTTTTGCGAAAGCTGTAACCGGGTACGCCTATCGGCGGAAGGCGTGCTCTATCTGTGCCTGGGGCAACAGGATCAGTTGGAATTACGGCCGTTGCTTAGGCAGGAAGCAAGCGACGAGCAGATTAAGAACGCCATCTTGGAGGCTATTTCCCGCAAGCCGGAAAGGCATGACTTTAATAATCGTCCACAACAGGTGGTACGAGTGATGTCGATGACCGGTGGTTAGTCCGATTTAAGGCAAGACCTTCTTAAAAGGCTTAATCACAACCTGTGAAAATACACCCGTCAAGGTGTATGGATCGTTCTCGGCCCATGCCCTTGCTTCGGCGATGTCGTTGAATTCTGCGACGATCAGGCTCCCGGTAAAACCAGCGGGGCCCGGGTCGTCACTGTCGATCGCCGGATGTGGCCCCGCGAGCAGCAGACGCCCATCGCTCTGTAATTCCCTAAGCCTTTCCAGATGCTTTGGCCTGGCTTGCATTCTCGCATCCAGGCTGTCTTCCCGATCGGTGGCAATAATCGCATAGTACATGTCATCGCTCCTTCTGGATGGTTTTTTGTTCCTGCGCGTGACGGGCAATATAGAATGCCTGCAGTAGAACAAATATCATGGTCAACCCTAGCATGCCAAACAGCTTGAAATTCACCCATGTCTCTTCGGCATAGTTGAAAGCCACATAGAGATTCAGCAGACCGGACGCGAAGAAAAACAACGCCCACGCAAGATTCAGCCGATTCCAGATTGTGGCCGGCAGTTCGACGGCATGACCCATCATGCGAGCCACCATATTTTTTTTTCCGATGAGCTGGCTGCCCAAAAAAACGATGCCGAAAAGCCAGTTGACCACGGTAGGTTTCCACTTGATGAAGAGCGGGTCTCTCAGGGCGAGCGTCAACCCACCGAATAGTATGAGAAGGGCTAGCGTGACCAAATGCATTTTCTCAACATGTCGGCGAACAAACCAGAAATACCCGACCTGCAAGATAGACGCACCTATCGCAACTTCTGTTGCCACATAGATATCATAGTATTGATAAGCTATGAAAAACAATAAAATAGGGAAAAAATCTATAATTAACTTCATGTATTATGTTGGGGGCTGAATGAAGAAAACTGAAAAATGGCTGACGGTCGGGATTCCATTTCCGGCCGCTTTGCCATCGTGACTTGGTTTGTTCCACCCATCAATGAAATACCCTGGTCTCTGGCCAGTCCCGGTGAAAACGCTCAATGACCCGACTTACCTCCGGTGGATAATTCTGGATGTCGATTTGCTGCATTCCTTCAGCGAAAAACTGCGGCGCAGATTCCGGCAGCTCGTTGGCGACATCCGCGAAAGCTATATCCATTAGATCTGGAGACAGCGCTCTGGTGGCAACGATTGCCCGGTTGAGAAGTAGAATTTTCCGCGCGTCCGTGCTTATTCCAGTGGATTTTTCCGGTCCTGTCCCGACCGACGAACGAGAAAGGGCAAGCATCACGTCGCTCATGACATGGAACAAATAGACCAGACTCGAATGTTCCGCGGTGTGATTTGCCAAACGGGCGAGTCCGTTTACTACGAGCTCGATAGAGCGTAACGATCCCTGCCGTTGCAGCGTCCACAGTGTCAGTGATACAGCTAGCTGCTCGATCCGTTCTACCTGGTCCCTCTGTTTCAAGTCCGTGGCTAACTGAGCTAGCTCACCCAATATGCCTAGCCCGTAATCACAGAGTTCGCTGACATTGATACTGCGTGAAGGAATATTATGTAACTCGCTTATATTATTGTTATTATCAATGTTGACCGTCTTGAGGGCGTCAACCAGTGCGGGAACGATCTTATCTAATAGCTCCGCCGGTGCCTCGGTCTGGAGTATCACGCCGTCCCGTGAACTCCTGGCAGTGGCAATTTCCTGGATAACGTCCGCCAAATTGTCCGCAAACCATCCGAGATCTTGTGGGGGTAGTTCCATGGTTGGATTCTATCAGCAGTCGGTCGGTTCGTCTGCGTGACTCTTAAAAAGGTTGCACCCTGAATCTCGCATACCCAATACCATTTATTTATGACAATGATCTACGATCTTCACACTCACTCGACGGCTTCGGACGGTACGCTCACCCCCACGCAATTGGTCGAGCGGGCAACGGCCGCGGGTGTCAAGGTGTTGGCCTTGACGGATCATGACACTTTGGATGGGATCCCAGAGGGGATGGTCGAAGCACGGCGGCAGGGGATCAGGATGGTACCCGGAGTTGAAGTATCGGTCACCTGGGGTGGGCGGGTGATTCATGTCGTCGGATTGGGGATCGATCCTGACTGTGAGCAACTTCGCGCGGGACTGATGTCGCTACGGGAATTTCGCAGTTGGCGCGCTATCGAAATCGCTCGGCAACTCGAAAAGGCGGGAATCCCGGGTGCCTACGAAGGGGCGAAAGCACTTTCCGGGGGGCACCTTATTGCAAGGACACATTTCGCCCGATTTCTAGTCGGTCAAGGGATCGTAAAGGAACTGAAGAGTGTGTTTAAACACTATCTGGTAAGGGGGCGGCCTGGATACGTAGCCGGTAACTGGGCGGAGTTGGGTGAGGCAGTATCATGGATTAAACAAGCGGGTGGCCAGGCAGTAGTTGCCCACCCCGCGCGTTACCGATTCACCCATAGTAAATTACAGCGGCTGCTCGGCGAATTTCGCGAAGCAGGGGGAGAAGGCATGGAGGTGGTATCGGGTAGCCACAACCGGGAGGATGCCTTGGCGATGGCCCGCCATGCGAAACAATCTGGCCTGCTGGCGTCGGCTGGCTCTGATTATCATGGCCCCGACCATACCTGGGTTGAGTTGGGCCGTATCCCGGAGCTTCCGTCGGGAATCGCCCCCATCTGGAATGAATGGCCAGCATTTGTCTCCTAACAATCATAGCGATGGGGTATCATACGGGTTTTACCCAGGGTTGTTTCGCCCGACCTCCATGTCACAGTTTTTCCAAATCCACCCCGACAATCCCCAGGCGAGACTCATCAGGCAGGCAGTGGAAATTATCCGTCAAGGGGGGTTGGTCATCTATCCGACGGATTCAAGCTATGCTCTGGGTTGCCAGATAGGTGACAAGGCGGCGATGGAGCGGATCCGGAGAATTCGCCGGTTAGATGATAATCACAATTTTACGCTGGTTTGCCGGGATCTTTCCGAGATTGCCAGCTACGCCAGGATCGACAACCAGCATTATCGACTCTTGAAAAACCTGACCCCGGGTCCCTACACGTTCATTCACCGAGCAACCAAACAGGTACCCAGGCGTTTGCAGAACCCCCGCCGTAAAACGATTGGAATCCGTGTTCCAGACAATCGAATTGTTCAGGCACTTTTGGCCGAGCTGGGCGAGCCGATAATGAGTTCCACCCTCATCTTGCCGGGAGATCACATGCCGTTGACGGATCCGTACGAGATGAAGGACAGTCTATCCCACGCGGTGGATCTGATTATCGACGGAGGTTATTGTGGGTTTGAACCCACGACCGTGGTGGATATGGAGGGTGATACACCCAAAGTGCTCAGGCTCGGTAAAGGGGATGCAGTCATGCTCGAACAGGTATAATCACAGCGTGGAAGGATTAACGATCATTCAGAAGGTTGCGGTTTTCACGCCCCCAGTGCTGCTCGCGGTAACATTGCACGAAGCGGCTCACGGTTGGGTTGCCGGCAGACTGGGGGATACTACCGCCCTTAGACTTGGCAGGGTGACCGTGAATCCGCTCAAGCATATCGATCCGGTAGGAACGGTTCTGGTACCGCTACTGACCATGTTTACCGGCTTTGTCTTCGGTTGGGCAAAACCGGTTCCGGTTAATTGGCGCAACCTAAATCACCCGCGCCGAGACATGGCGTTAGTAGCCGTCGCCGGTCCTGCCGCCAATCTGATCATGGCGCTGATCTGGGCGCTGGTGATTCGCGCGGGTGGTGAAATTCTTCCTTACTCGGAGTGGGTGGCAATGCCGCTCATTTATATGGGCGCGGCAGGTATATTGATCAATATCATACTCATGGCGCTCAACCTGCTTCCCATACTGCCACTGGATGGTGGTCGTATCATGAATTCCTTACTACCTCCCACTGTTTCACAGCAGTTTTCCAGGCTGGAACCCTATGGTTTGATCATCATCGTACTTCTGCTGGTATCCGGAGTTCTCGGTAAGCTATTGTGGCCGATTTCTTCGTTTTTCATAGCCTTACTGCCGGTTCCTGAGATCCTGGTTCAACGACTTATTCAGTTCATATTCACCTGATTTTCAAAGGAGCAGATATTGAATCCCGTTTCTTCCCAGCACACGCGTGTTCTTTCCGGTATGCGGCCTACCGGCAGCCTACACTTGGGGCATTATCACGGGGTTTTAAAAAATTGGCTGCAGCTGCAGTACCAGTACGAATGCTTTTTTTTCATTGCCGATTGGCACGCACTGACCACTCACTACGAAGATCCAGAGGTTATTCCCGGAAGCGTTTGGGAGATGGTGATAGATTGGTTGGCAGCTGGAATCAGCCATACCGATTCGAAATTATTCATTCAATCGATGGTCCCCGAGCACGCCGAGTTACATCTATTGTTGTCCATGATCACGCCGTTAGGTTGGCTGGAAAGGGTACCCAGCTATAAGGATCAACAGGACAGACTAAAGAATCTCGATTTAGCGACCTATGGATTTTTGGGTTATCCATTGCTGCAGGCAGCGGATATTTTGATCTACCGGGCTGGCTTGGTACCCGTGGGAGAAGACCAGGTGGCACACGTCGAGTTGACCCGGGAGGTCGCGCGCCGCTTCAATCACATTTACGGCCGGGAGCCAGGCTTCGAAGAAAAGGCCGATCAAGCCAGAAAGAAGATGGGCAAGAAGGCCGCAAAGCTGTATAACCACTACCGCAAGGCGTTCCAGGAAAACGGAGATCACCAGGCGCTGGAGGCGGCCCAGGCACTTCTGGAAGAACAACAAAACATTACCGTCAACGACCGGGAACGCTTGTTCGGATATCTGGAGGGAAGCGGCAGGCTGATCTTGCCCGAGCCCATGCCATTGTTGACCAAGGCTTCTAAAATGCCTGGTCTGGACGGGCAAAAGATGTCCAAGTCTTATCACAATACCATCGCCCTGAGGGATGAGCCTGAGATCGTTGAGAAGGCGCTCCGGACCATGCCGACGGATACCAATCGGGTGCGGCGCAGCGATCCCGGGGATCCGGCGAAATGCCCGGTTTGGCAATTTCACGAAGTTTATTCGAATGAAGAGGTCAAACACTGGGCTGCCAACGGATGTCGCACCGCGGGTATCGGATGCGTCGAGTGCAAACAGCCGGTAATCGAGTCCGTGCTGGCGGAGCTCAGGCCAATTCAGGAACGTGCCAGGGAATTCGAGGCGCAGCCTGAGCTGGTGCGATCGATTATCGCCGAAGGCAGCGAGGCCGCCAGGCATGTCGCTCAAACTACCATGGTCGAGGTAAGAGAGGCCATGTCGATGAAACATCTCTGAGGAAAAAATGGGGCCATCAATAACGGTCCAGACTGGGCACAGTCAACCGGAGCAGCGCGAGATGCCATTTGCCGTGGTGCAGGGTGAACCCTGGTCGACGCTGCCAAGGGATCTCTATATCCCGCCAGATGCCCTAGAGGTCTTTTTGGATGCGTTCGAAGGCCCGCTTGACTTGCTGCTCTACCTAATTAAGCGCCAGAATCTCGATATCCTGGAGATTCCCATCGCTCAGATCACGGCGCAATACATGGAATACGTCGAACTCATGAAGGAGTTACGATTGGAGTTGGCCGCAGAGTACCTGGTGATGGCCGCCATGCTTGCCGAGATCAAATCCCGGATGTTGCTGCCAACCTCTCAGGACGAAGATGAAGGGGAAATCGATCCTCGAGCAGAGCTAATTCGGCGGCTCCAAGAGTACGAGCGTTACAAACAGGCGGCGGAAGACCTGGATGCCTTGCCGCGGCTGGGAAGGGATGTCTTTCCGGTGCAAGTTGAGGCACCCGACCGCACGCTTTCCCGGCGCCCACCGGACGTTGATTTGCGCGAAGTGCTGAGCGCGCTGGCCGGAGTTTTGCGACGAGCAGAGATGTTTGGACACCACCGGGTGGAAACCGAAATCCTTTCGGTGCGGGAACGGATGAGCATGGTATTGGAGCGGATCACTACCGATTCATTCACCGAATTCAGTACTTTGTTTACTATCGAAGAAGGACGTCAAGGGGTAGTAGTGACTTTTCTGGCAATACTCGAACTCATCCGGAATGCCTTGGTGGAGATAGTGCAGGCGGAATCCTTCGGCCCGATTCACTTGAAAGCGGCATCTAGTCGATGAGTGACAATCCAAGACTAAAACAGATCGTCGAGGCGGCATTACTCGCCGTGGGTGGATCTATGACCCTGGATTTGTTGCAGGAATTGTTTTTGGAAGAGGAACGACCGGACAAGAATACACTTCGCGAGATCATCGACTCCCTCAAGGAAGACTACCGTGGCAGGGGGGTGGAGCTGGTCGACGTGGGCGGAGGATACCGCGTGAATGTAAGGGCCGAATTGGCACCTTGGATATCGCGGCTATGGGAAGAAAGACCGGTGCGTTACTCTCGGGCTATGCTGGAGACCTTGGCGTTGATTGCCTATCGACAGCCGATTACTCGGGGAGAAATCGAGGATGTCCGGGGGGTAAGCGTAAGTACCCACATTATCAAGACGATGATGGAGCGGGAGTGGATCCGGGTGGTTGGCCATCGAGACGTTCCGGGACGCCCCGCGCTGTATGCCACCACTCGGGATTTTCTCACCTATTTTGGACTTAACAGTCTAAACGATTTGCCGCCACTGCAAGAGATTCGGGATCTGGATTCAATCAACCGTGAACTCGAGCTGGATGAGCCTTCGATCAGCGCGGGAGATTCGGGCGCCTTCGGCAATATTCTTGGGCTGTCGGGGCAGATGGAAGCGGGTATTGCTGATACCCCGGCCGATTCCCACCTGCCCGATGACAGGAGTGCGGCTGCTCCGGTCTCCCCCGAGGGGTCAGGCATCTCGAAGGCCAGTTTTGTGGATGGATTGGAACCGCCGGTGGATCAGTCAAAGGACCGCGAAGATGGCTAGAATGGCCCCGGCTGACGGCGAAAGGATCCAGAAAGTCTTGGCGAATTCGGGTTTGGGCTCCCGGCGCGAGATCGAGCAAAAGATTGCCAACGGTGAAGTACTGGTCAACGGCAAAGTAGCACGGCTTGGTGATCGGATAACTCCTGAAGATAAGGTGATTTTCGGCAAGCGTCCCATCAGTGCCAGACGCTTGGGAAAACAGCCGTTTAGGACAATTGCTTACAACAAACCCGAGGGTATGCTGGTAACACGCACCGATCCTCAGGGTCGGCCGACCGTTTTTTCCCAACTTCCCAAGTTAGAAAGCGGTCGCTGGATTGCGGTGGGCCGCCTGGACATGAACACATCAGGTCTCTTGCTATTTACCACGGATGGTGAACTAGCCAACCGATTAATGCACCCGTCCGGGCAGATCGAGCGTGAGTATGCGGTTCGAGTACTGGGAGAGGTCACGGAAGAGCGGGTGCTCAAGTTAGTCAACGGCGTGGAGCTGGACGATGGCCCGGCACGGTTTGAAGATGTGGTCGAGTCGGGGGGGCAGGGAGCCAATCGCTGGTTTCACGTCGTGGTTATGGAAGGCCGAAACCGGGAAGTGCGGCGCCTCTGGGAATCGGTGGGACTCAAGGTAAATCGGCTCAAGCGGGTGAGATTTGGCCCGGTCATGCTGGAGAGTCGATTGCCGGCCGGGAAGTACCGCGAGCTGCTCCCTCAGGAGTTGAAGTCGCTGCTGGAGTTGGCTGGGCTGCGACGTAATTTGTCGGAGTGCCGGTTAAAGCATTCCGCGTCGGCCAAGAACACTGAGGCGATGAGAAATCGGAGGCGGGCCAAGCGGCCGCACCGATGAGCGGGTGGGATGCGATTAGGCGGCGAGGCGATTAGGCGGGCATTTCTGGATATGCGTAGCCGCTACGGCCCCCAGTCCTGGTGGCCGGCGGAGACCCGACTCGAAGTATTGGTGGGTGCGGTTCTTACCCAAGGCACTCGTTGGCGTAACGTAGAACTGGCGATCTCCCGGCTGCGCGCCGCGGACGTCATGTCGCTTGACGGATTGATGGCGTTGCCTTTGGACTGCTTGGCTGAATTGATACGGCCTTCCGGTTACTTCAATGTCAAGGCACGCCGGCTAGCTAATCTCTGCAAATTTATTCAACAACGAAACGGAGAGGCGGGACTGGAGGCATTGGATACCCCAGCGCTGCGGCGCGCCCTATTGAGCGTCAACGGAATTGGTCCGGAAACAGCCGACGATATCCTGTTGTATGCCTTCGAGCGGCCGGTATTCGTCGTCGATAATTACACCCGGCGGCTTTTTCGCCGCCTGGGATGGATAGTGGGAGACGAGCCCTATGACGATTTAAGGGGCGCCGTTGAGCTGGCGGTTGGCGGAGATACGGCTTTGTTCAATGAACTCCATGCACTCGTGGTATTCCATGGAAAGCATGTTTGCCGACCGAATCCTCGCTGCCAGGGATGTTGCCTAGCAAGCCGTTGCCCCGGCAGAGGAGATGGGCGGAATAGTCTTTCTTCCGGCCGCACGTAGCCATAAAAAAGCCTGCCGTAACAACATTGCCAGGCAGGCCGTTATGGTAAGTTGTCAGTGCGCGATCAGTTAGAGCGTTCTGACGCGGCTTGAAGATTGGATGCGTGAAGTCCCTTAGGTCCTTCTTCAAGTTCGAACTCTACTCTTTGGCCCTCCTTCAGCGTTTTATACCCCTCCATACTGATCGCCGAAAAATGAATGAAGATATCTTGCTCTCCCTCATCGGGTGTTACAAACCCATACCCCTTGGCATTGTTGAACCACTTAACTACACCGGTAGCCATTTTGCTAACTCCTCCTAACTTCTAAGAAATACAGAGATTGTTTCGGTAACTTCGATTGAGAAGGGACATTATTTATTTTTGGGTGTCCCGTTCATCCCGGTTACCGATATATGGAGATCGCCCCTCGCGAACCACTTGTCGATACGGCCTGGCATCCCCATATGCCATTAAAGTATAGCTATCCCAGTCAAATGGTCAAATATTGGTCAATACCTTTATCCATTTCCCGATCCGGGCGGGCGGATAAGGTCGTGCGGTTTGAGGGCTAGGGTTTTTTGATAGATATTCCGATAAATTATGAACTGCCGGTCATCTTTCCCAGGGGGTTGATTCCCGGATGCGCACCACCGGGTTTTTCCGCTAGAATCTCGACTATGACAGAGCGAAAAGACAACGATTCGGGTAACGATCTCGCCCTCCAGGAAGCGAACCCGAAGCTCAAGCATCCACCTATGTACAAGGTGATGTTATTGAATGATGATTACACTCCCATGGAGTTCGTAGTGCATGTGTTAGAGTCGTTTTTTCGTATGGATCGGGAAAAAGCCACCCGGATTATGCTGCACGTGCACACGCGGGGGGTTGGGGTTTGCGGGGTGTTTACCCGGGAGATCGCGGAAACCAAGGTAACGCAAGTCAACGAATATGCGAGAAGTTGCCAGCACCCGTTGTTGTGCACAATGGAGGAGGCATGAACGGAATTGGGTTTTTTGGGTCAACTTATCCATACTCATGGCAACACTTTATCCGAACACTACCTCAGCAGGCTTAACCGAAGATGTCCATGTTGAACAAAGAGCTTGAGCTTACCCTTAACCAGGCATTCAACCAGGCCAGGGAACGGCATCATGAGTTCATGACGGTCGAGCATCTTTTGCTGGCCTTGCTGGATAACAGCATGGCAGCCAGAGTGTTGCGTGCCTGTGGGGCCGATACCGAGGTCTTGAGACGGAACATCGGCCGCTTTATTGACGAGAACACGCCGTTGCTGCCACCCGATTCCGACCGCGAGACCCAACCTACATTGGGTTTTCAAAGGGTGTTGCAGCGAGCAGTATTTCATGTGCAGTCGGCCGGGTACAGTGAAGTAACCGGTGCCAACGTGTTGGTGGCTATCTTCGGGGAACAGGAATCCCAAGCGGTCTTTTTGCTAAATCAGCAAGATATCACCCGGCTGGATATCGTCAATTTCATCTCCCATGGAATTTCGAAGGTTCACGGGGAGCCAGAGGAGCAGTCGCCCGAAGAGCCCATTCAAAATGAAACTGTCGAGGAGGGAGGAGGGACCGCCAAGAACCCTCTGGAGCTTTTTGCTGCCAATCTCAACATGTTGGCGCGCCAAGGAAAGATCGATCCACTTATCGGCCGCGCCGATGAGATCGAGCGGACCATTCAGATACTCTGTAGACGGCGGAAAAACAATCCGTTACTGGTGGGTGAAGCGGGGGTGGGAAAGACCGCGATTGCCGAGGGCTTGGCAAAGCAGATAGTCGATGGCGAGGTGCCCGAAGTACTTGCGCGATGCACGATTTACGCCTTGGATCTAGGGGGACTAGTGGCGGGAACCAAGTATCGTGGTGACTTCGAGAAACGCCTGAAAGGCGTACTTGCGCAGCTTAAAAAGCAGCCGGAGTCCATCCTGTTCATCGATGAAATCCATACGATTATTGGGGCGGGAGCGGCCTCAGGCGGGGCAATGGATGCATCTAATCTGATCAAGCCGGTATTGGCGTCTGGAGAATTGCGTTGTATTGGCTCCACAACCTATCAGGAGTTCAGAGGCATCTTTGAAAAAGATCGGGCTCTGGCCAGACGTTTCCAGAAAATCGACATCTCCGAACCCTCGGTCGAAGAAACCGTAGAGATCCTCCAGGGCTTGAAGAGCCGCTTCGAGGATCATCACCAGGTACGTTATGCAAAGAGGGCATTGCGCGCGGCGGCTGAGCTATCTGCGCGTTACATCAATGATCGGCACCTTCCCGATAAGGCGATAGACGTGATCGATGAAGCGGGAGCCAGCATTCATCTGCTACCACCTTCTCGACGCAAGAAGCTGATCACCCCAACGGACATCGAGAATATCGTCGCGAAAATGGCGCGGATTCCAACCAAGAGTGTCTCCGTTTCCGACACCGAGACGCTGAAAAAACTCGATAGAGACCTCAAGTTAGTCGTATTTGGGCAGGACGAGGCAGTCGACACTTTGGCCTCCTCGATTCGCATGAGCCGCTCTGGCCTGGGTAAGGAACAGGGGCCCGTCGGTTCATTCCTGCTCGCGGGTCCTACCGGTGTGGGAAAGACGGAACTCACCCGGCAGTTAGCTATCTGTTTGGGGTTGCAACTGATCCGTTTCGATATGTCGGAATATATGGAGCGCCATACCGTGTCCCGATTGATCGGCGCACCACCGGGGTATGTCGGTTTCGATCAGGGAGGACTGCTGACAGAGGAAATTATCAAGCACCCTCACTCGGTACTGCTTCTGGACGAGATTGAAAAGGCGCACCCGGATGTATTCAATTTGCTTCTCCAAGTGATGGACCATGGAACGCTAACCGACAATAACGGCCGTAAGGCGGACTTCCGTAATGTGATCATTATCATGACCACCAATGCGGGTGCGGCGGATATGAGCCGCTCTTCTATCGGTTTTACCACCCAGGACCACAGCACGGATGGCATGGAAGCCATCAAGCGACTTTTTGCACCCGAGTTTCGTAATCGACTCGATGCCATCGTGCAGTTCAAACCCCTGCCGATGGATGTCATTCGTCACGTCGTTGACAAGTTTATCTTCGAGCTAGAGAGCCAACTCCTCGAGAAAAAGGTTTGCTTGAGCGTTTCCGCCGAGGCTCGAGAGTGGCTGGCCAAGCACGGATATGATGAGAAGATGGGAGCTAGGCCTATGGCCCGGACCATTCAGGAGCAAATCAAGCGTCCTCTCGCGGAGGAGTTACTCTTTGGTCGGTTAAAAGATGGTGGCAACGTTGGCGTGGATGTTTCGGAGCAGGGGCTTGAGTTCGACTTCGAAGACCGCAAGGTTCACTAACATCGGGTCCGAGGCGGCACCGAGTCAACGTGCGCGGTAGGTAATACGCCCTTTGCTCAAATCATAAGGGGTCAGCTGGACTGTCACCTTGTCCCCAGTCAGAATACGGATGTAGTGCTTACGCATTTTGCCGGAGATGTGAGCGGTTACCACATGCCCGTTTTCCAACTGCACGCGGAACATGGTGTTGGGGAGGGTTTCGATCACCGTTCCCTCCATTTCGATGAAATCTTCTTTGGCCATTCGGTTTCCTGTAACTCGGCGTTATGGACCGGCCTTCAGATGCTAGATCCATACATACGCCAGACTTAAGCGGGCCATTATCTCTAAAACGCTTGGGAAGGCAAGTTTTTATCGGTTTTTTTAGGATTTGGCTCAGTCTTATGAGCGGGCAACTGGTCAATACGGTTGCCTTTGGTTCATCCGCCGGCGTCACCCCATCGGGTGCTCAGACTGCTCGATCAAAACCCTGGCTCCCATCATTCATATTTACCAGGATCATCTATTAATACATGACAACAATCGGTAGAATTACGCAAATAAATCCTCCTGACCTCAATATAATTACAGTTTCACGGGGTAAGGAGTTGGTTCCAGCGGGTCGGGCATACGTTTCGCCGTTATCTTCTTAAATTTAGAAACAGGATCGGTCACGATTCAGGCATATGTGCAAATGCCGTTGAGTATTCCATCTTTCCCGGTATCCGCTCTGCTGGTGTGCATATACTCTTGGCAGTTGACAGACACTCAAGCTTAGATTTTTGATTTCTTCTATCGGGGAACAAGCATGGCAACAAAAACACCGAGCATCATCTATACCCAGGTCGATGAAGCACCAGCACTGGCAACATATTCGTTTCTTCCGATCATCAGGACATTCGCGGGACCGGCAGGTGTGCATGTCGAAACCAAAGATATTTCGCTTGCCGGAAGGATCATTGCGAACTTTCCCGACAAGCTGACTGCTGATCAAAGGCAGCCGGATGACCTGGCGGAGTTGGGGCGGTTGGCGATGACCCCCGAAGCAAACATCATAAAACTTCCCAACATCAGTGCCTCCATTCCCCAACTTAAAGCAGCGATCAAAGAGTTGCAGGCCCAGGGTTACGACCTCCCAGATTACCCAGAAGATCCTCAGGATGATCAAGAACGGGAAACTAAAGCGAGATATGGAAAGGTGCTTGGGAGCGCGGTCAATCCGGTCCTCCGTGAGGGAAACTCGGACCGTAGGGCTCCTGTCTCGGTGAAGAACTACGCACGGAATAATCCCCATTCAATGGGTGACTGGAGTCCTGAGTCGAAATCTCACGTTGCGCACATGAGTGGGGGGGATTTTTACGCCAATGAGAAGTCTTTGACAATCTCCGACGCCATGGACATCCGTGTGGAATTTGCAGGGGTAGACGGAGACATCAAGCTTTTGAAGGAGCGGATCGCGCTACTGCCGGGTGAAGTTATCGATGGCACGTTCATGAGCCGGGATGCCCTACGCCGTTTTATCGAAGCTGAGATCAGCGATGCCAAACAACGGGGAGTGTTGTTTTCTCTGCACATGAAAGCAACCATGATGAAGGTCTCGGATCCAGTGATCTTTGGCCATGTGGTATCTGTTTTCTTTAAGGATGTGTTCGAGAAACACGCGGAGCTTTTTCAGAAGCTTGGCGTGGATCCCAACAATGGACTGGGCGACGTCTACGCGAAGATCGCCAGTCTGCCCGAGGCGCAGCAGTCGCAAATCGAAGCCGATCTGCAGGCCTGTTACCAGCGCCGTCCCCAATTAGCGATGGTGAACTCCGATAAGGGTATCACTAATCTTCATGTACCAAGCGACGTGATTATCGATGCCTCAATGCCTGCGGCGCTACGCACGTCGGGCCAAATGTGGGGGCCTGACGGTAAACTTCACGACATGAAGGCGGTGATTCCCGACAGCAGTTACGCCGGGGTATATCAGGCGGTCATCGATTTCTGCAAGCAACATGGGGCGTTTGATCCGAGAACCATGGGTAGCGTACCCAATGTGGGCCTAATGGCGCAGAAGGCGGAAGAGTATGGCTCGCACGACAAAACATTTATAGCGCCGGGTAAGGGCACAATACGCGTGCTTGGCCCGGCGGACCAGGTGCTCATGGAGCATCAGGTAGAGCAGGGTGATATCTGGCGGATGTGCCAAGCCAAGGATCTACCAATCCAGGACTGGATCAAGCTGGCGGTAAACAGGGCCCGGGCAACCGGGGCCCCAGCGGTATTTTGGTTGGATGAAAAACGCGCCCATCACGTGGAGCTGATCAAGAAGGTGAAACAGTATTTGCCTCAACACGACACTAGCGGTCTGGAAATCCATATTATGGCACCCGAGGAGGCAACCCGTTTTTCCTTGGAGCGGATCAAGCAGGGCCAGGATACAATCTCGGTGACCGGTAACGTGTTGCGTGATTACCTCACGGATCTGTTTCCAATCCTCGAGTTGGGGACCAGTGCCAAGATGCTTTCCATTGTCCCGCTGATGAACGGCGGGGGATTGTTTGAAACTGGGGCCGGGGGATCCGCGCCAAAACATGTCCAGCAGCTTTTGGAGGAGGGACACCTGAGATGGGATTCATTGGGTGAGTTTCTTGCCCTGGCGGCTTCTCTCGAACATTTGAGCAACGCAACTGGAAACCGCCGAGCCCAAATACTGGGTGATGCGTTGGACCAAGCCACCGGGAAACTGTTGGAAACCAACAAATCACCGTCGCGTAAGGTCAACGAATTGGACAACCGGGGCAGCCACTTCTATCTGGCTCTCTATTGGGCCCAAGCCCTCGCGGATCAGAGTGAGGATAAAGAACTCCAGACGCGGTTTTCGATGTTGGCAAAACGGCTGGCCGACAACGAGTCGGCCATCATCGGCGAGTTGAACGGGGCCCAGGGAAATCCGGTTGATATCGGCGGTTACTATCGGCCGGATCTTGAAAAAGTCACTCGGGTGATGCGTCCCAGCCAGACGTTCAACCAGGCGTTGGAAAGCTAGGCGATTGACTACCCTTGATCTAACCCGGTTGTCTCTAGGATAGAGCGAGTCAACCCCGTGTTCCCCAGAGGAGTCGTCGGCAGGGATGCCCGTCCCCGGGGGAACTATTTTTCCTGGTCAAAGGTTATCGGTGATCGGCACAGGCGATTGGGCGCTTAACCATGCGTCATCGTGCCAATACCAGGTATTGGATGCATAATCGAATGCCTGTAAGGGACGGTAATTCCGCTTATAGTCCATTTTCTTACTTCCAGGTACGAGAAAACCCAGGTATAGCCATTTCAGACCAAGCCGCCGGGTCTCTAAAATCTGCCAGAGGATGGCATACGCTCCTGGACTGGCGGCGCTCTCTCTGGGATCGAAGTAGGTATATACGGAGGATAGGCCCTGGGTAAGCGGGTCTACCACCGCTACCATGGACAACATCTCCGCTCGGCGAAATTCAACAAACCAGCTCTCGCCCCAGCTACAACGAAGAAAATCCATGTACTGACCTGGATTCATGCCAACCATGTCGCCTTCTGCATGCCGGGTCTCTAGATAGTGGGAAAATAGCCTGAAGTGCTCTTTATCGTACCGGGGCCTGCCAATAGTTACTTGGGTATCTCGCCATTTTTTTAATATTCGCCGGTGAATGCGCCGCGGCTGGAACAACGCCACCGGTATACGCACCGGAATACAGCGCCGGCAGGAGTTACACTCGGGGCGGTATACCATGCTCCCGCTGCGGCGGTACCCCTGATCGACCAGTGCGCTATAGATCACCTGGTCCATGGGAGCAAGCGGGTCGACCACGAGGGTTTGCGCCGTCTTACCAGTCAGGTAGGCGCAGGCATGGTCAGGAGAGCGGTAGAGTTGGAACTCGTGCATTTCACAGGGGTAGATGTTGGTGGTTAGCTTCTGGCCTGGTCTGCTATGCGGTATGTCATGGCGCTCTGGCGGTCTTGCCTTGCCAACTTCCGGGTATGCCGGGTTGCCTGACCCCTTGCGCGACCTCCCAACAAAAGCTCTCCCGATCCAAAGGTTCGGCACCCATCGAGACCAGGTGGTCGGTATGGACTTGGCAGTCTATCAGGCGGAATTCAGCATCAGACAGAAACCGGGCAAGATGAACCAATGCAACTTTGGAAGCGTTTGGTACACGACTGAACATGGATTCACCATAAAACACCTGACCGATAGCCACACCATACAATCCACCAACCAGCCTTCCCTCCAACCAAACCTCCACCGAGTGCCCAAAGCCTTGCCGGTGGAGTTCGGTGTAGGCCGATTTCATCTCCGTGGTAATCCAGGTTCCCTCCTGGCCCAAGCGAGGTTCAGAGCATGCGGATATAACCCGACTGAAGCTATTGTCGAAGGAGACTTCGAACGGCTGCCGCTTCATCGCTTTCTTTAGGCTACGGGAAACTCTTATGCGTTTTGGAAACAGCACCAACCGTGGATCCGGGCTCCACCAAAGGATAGGTTGATCAACGGAATACCAGGGAAATATCCCCGCTCGATAGGCATTGAGCAGGCGATTGAGGCTCAGGTCGCCACCTATTGCCAGTAGGCCATTCGGCTCTGACTCCGCCCGTTCTACTGGCGGAAAGGGGGCATCTGAAAGTCTCGAGTCCAGCACATAAATCATGGCTGTTGGTCTTGGTTGCGGGTTTATTTCGGCAACGAATAGTCAAGGCACAGGACGCCATGGATAAATTTGGGTCCACTTGCCGGATACCCCTTCAGGCGCCTGCAGATTTCCCCGAATTATAACCTGGCTCCCAAAGGTTGCCAGTACTGGGCGCTTGATTTTCAGTCCTCGAGCGAATCCAGATAGCGTTCCGCGTCAAGCGCCGCCATGCAACCGCTACCCGCCGAGGTGATAGCCTGACGATAGATGTGATCCATGACATCGCCAGCGGCGAATACGCCGTCGATACTGGTTTGAGTGGCCTGCCCGTCGCTGCCGCCTTTGACCCGGAGGTAGCCGTGGGCCATTTCCAATTGGCCGACGAAGAGATCGGTATTTGGCCGATGACCGATGGCGATGAAGACCCCCTGCAAATCCATCGCGGTGGTCTCCCCGGTCTTGACATTCTTGATACGCATACCGGTTACTCCGGTAGCGTCACCCAGCACCTCGTCCAAAATACTATCCCAGGCAATTGTTACATTGCCTTTTTCCTGCTTTTCGAAGAGGTGGCTTTGGAGAATCTTCTCGGCCCGCAGGGAATCGCGTCTGTGCACCAGGATGACTTCGGAAGCAATGTTGGACAGGTAGAGTGCCTCTTCCACGGCGGTATTGCCCCCGCCAATGACAGCGACTTTTTGATTGCGGTAGAAAAAGCCATCACAGGTAGCGCAGGCGGAGACACCTCGTCCCTTGAACTTTTCCTCGGAGTCCAATCCCAAATACATTGCTGAGGCCCCGGTGGCAATGATCAGGGCATCACAAGTGTAGATGCCGGAATCACCGGTCAGGGTAAACGGGCGGCTGCCCAGATCGGCGTGATTGATGTGATCAAAAATAACCTCTGTATCAAAACGCTCGGCGTGCTTGAGCATGCGATCCATAAGTTCAGGACCTTGAACGCCCTCCCAGTCACCGGGCCAGTTATCCACGTCAGTCGTGGTGGTAAGTTGCCCACCTTGCTCCATTCCCGTGATCACGACAGGATTCATATTGGCTCGCGCACCATAGATCGCGGCGGTATATCCGGCGGGTCCCGAACCGAGGATGAGCAGGCGGCAATGCTTGGTTTCACTCATGTATAATCACTCCAGTGGGGTCGCCGGTCAGGGCTGCCTTGAGGCGAGCGGATTTGGATGCTGGCGACGCTAAGTTGATGACTAAGCCTCGAGGTAGAATTTGGCTTCAAGTATCCAAGGACAGTAGCGCGAGACGGGGAGCAAATTCTGCATTAACGCGAGATCTTCCCTGAAACGATAACAGTAACAAATCCGAATATTACTGAATGTTGACTTGCCGGTAAAGATTTACCGTTTCCCGGCCGGTCCCAATATATTTTACTAAATTAGACGAAAGAATATGTCTAACTATATAATTATAAAAATTATTTAAAACACTAGGTTATTGTTTTGTTGTATCTGTATAGTGGCGTCGGATACGCTCGGGCGACAGGAGATCCGAGAGTGACGAGCCCCAATTGTTTTTGGCACCGGGCAGTAAGGATCAAAGGGTATTGGGTATGCATGTGGGACGCCGGTTAAGAGAAGGGGCGCTGCTTTTGCTGTTGGCGGTGGCAGCCTATTTTCTGCTTTCCTTGGCCAACTATTCACCGGAGGATCCAGGATGGTCCTATACCGGGTCGCGGGATCACATCGAAAATGCCGGCGGACCCTTGGGTGCCTGGTTCGCGGATGTCTTACTTACCCTGTTTGGCCTACTCGCTTATCTTTTCCCCATCATGATTGCCTGGAGTGGTTGGCTGCTATTCAAGGAGCGAAACCCAGATGACAGTGTCAATGTGCATCTATTTGCCCTGCGCTGGAGCGGTTTCTTGGTGACGCTGGCGGCCGGGAGCGCCCTTGCTTCGTTGCATCTCACGGGAGTTCAGATTGATCTCCCGGGCCAGGGTGGAGGTATTCTGGGAACCTACATTCAAGAGACCTTGGTCTCGATGTTTAGTTTTGCTGGCAGCACCTTACTGCTGCTGGCAGTCTTTTTCAGTGGATTCACCCTCTTTTCCGGCATCTCTTGGTTGTTGGTTATGGATCGTATCGGTGCCGGAGTGCTGTACGGGTTCCGCTTCGTGGTGGAGTCCCGCGACCGCTGGCTGGATGCCCGCAAATCCCGTGAGGCCAAGCGCCAGAGAACCGAGGTGTTTCAGTTAGAGAAAAAACGAATGGATGCGCGTCCACCGCCACGGATTGAACCCTCTCTCAAGATTCCGAAAGTCAGTGCCAGAGTAGAGAAAGAGAAACAAGTGCCCATGTTTCAGACAGCAGCGGAAGGCGACTTGCCACCTTTGGCACTGCTCGACCCTGCGCAACATGGCGGGCGAGGGTTCTCCAGCCAAGAGTTGGAGGCTATGTCGCGCTTGGTTGAGTTGAAACTCAGGGATTTCAGCGTTGAGGCCGAGGTGGTGGAGGTGCATCCCGGTCCTGTTATTACCCTGTTTGAACTGCAGCTCGCTCCCGGCACCAAGGCGAGTAAGATCACCAATCTTTCCAAGGATCTCGCCAGAGCGCTTTCCACCACTAGTGTCAGGGTGGTTGAGGTTATTCCTGGTAAATCGGTAATCGGGTTGGAGATTCCCCACGAGAATCGGGAGATGGTCTACCTTAGCGAAGTGTTGCAATCCGAGGTATATGACCTGGCTAAATCCCCGCTAACCCTGGCCCTTGGCAAGGATATCGCCGGTCATCCCGTGGTTGCAGACTTGGCAAAGATGCCCCATGTCCTGGTTGCGGGTACCACGGGTTCGGGTAAGTCGGTGGCTATCAATGCCATGATTCTGAGCCTGTTGTACAAATCCTCACCGCAACAGGTTAGGTTGATCATGGTTGACCCCAAGATGCTCGAACTATCGGTCTATGAGGGTATCCCTCACCTCCTCACGCCAGTAGTAACCGACATGAAGGAGGCGGCCAACGCGTTGCGTTGGTGTGTGGTCGAGATGGATCGCCGCTACCGGCTGATGGCATCCTTGGGTGTGCGCAACATCGTGGGATTCAATAAAAAGGTAACCGGGGCGGAAAAGAAGGGAACTCCCATTTCCGATCCATTGTTTCAACCCGATCCGCTGGGTGAAATCACCGAGGCCCCGCACCTAAGCTCCCTGCCTTACATCGTCATTATTATCGATGAGCTGGCCGATATGATGATGGTAGTGGGAAAAAAGGTCGAGGAGTTGATTGCCCGGCTGGCGCAAAAGGCGAGGGCGGCCGGTATCCATCTGTTGCTGGCTACTCAACGTCCTTCGGTGGACGTTATCACGGGCTTGATCAAGGCCAACATCCCGACCCGTATCGCCTTTCAGGTCTCGTCACGGATCGATTCACGCACCATTCTCGATCAAATGGGCGCGGAGCACTTATTGGGTAACGGTGACATGCTCTATATGCCCCCGGGCAACAGCATTCCCCAGCGGCTGCACGGCGCCTTCGTAGATGACAATGAGGTACACCGGGTGGTAGCTCATTTGAAGCAGATGGGGGAACCGGACTATATCGAGGCGATACTCAAGGAACCAACGGAGTCCATGCCCGGTCTATTCGGTGAGAATGGCGATAACGTTGAGGATGCGGATCCGTTGTACGATGAGGCGGTGCGGATCGTAACGGAGAGCCGGAGAGCCTCCATTTCCGGCGTGCAGCGGCGCCTTAAAATTGGATACAACCGTGCCGCCAGGTTGATCGAGGAGATGGAACGGACGGGTATAGTTTCCCCGGCGGAGCCCAATGGAAACCGCGAAGTGTTGGCTCCGCCTCCGCCGGAGATTTAGCGGTGATGTTAAAGCAACTCGTAAAATACGCCGTTTTGGCGGCGACCCTGGTGCATACAGCGCTGGTAGGCGCGGATCCCGGATCGGTGCAGCTCGAGCGGTTTCTTGGCGGTTTGAAGAGTCTGCAGGCCGTTTTCGAACAGTCGCTATTCGGCCCGGAACGTTCCACGCCGTTATTCTCGAGAGGGATTTTCTATCTACAGCGACCGGATCGGTTCCGCTGGGATTATCAAGCACCTGACCAGCAACAGATTGTTGCCGACGGCCGTCAGATTTGGTTATACGACCCTGGGCTCGAGCAGGTTAGCGTGCAATCCCAAGGCTCTGCCCTTAAAGGCACGCCAGCGGCACTGTTGATTGGAAGGGAGGCAGTGAGCGCAACGTTTGAAGTGGAGAACCAAGGGTCCGGCGGTGGGCTGGAGTGGGTAGCACTTAGGCCGCGTGACGAGGATAGCCAATTTTCCCGCATCAATCTGGGGCTTGCAAATGACGAGCTCCTGCGCATGGAGATGATTGATAAATTTGGATCGGTTACCCGTTTCCGGTTTTCGGAAATCCGACATAATCCTGATCTGGAGGCGAGCCTGTTCGAGTTCCAGGTTCCCGATGGCGTGGACCGTTATAATCAATAGGCATCGCGGTTGAATTCTTCCACTAATGACCTATTCGACGAAGGTGACTCTGACCGGTTTCGTCCACTGGCCGATCGGATGCGCCCCCGAACCCTGGATGAATTTGTGGGTCAGGAACATATACTCGGCCCGGACCGGCCGCTGAGCCGTGCATTCGCCTCCGACCACTTTCATTCGATGATTCTATGGGGGCCACCCGGCACCGGCAAGACAACATTGGCACGGTTGGTTGCCCGCCGTTCCGGCGCAAAGTTTCTGAGCCTCTCCGCAGTGCTTTCGGGGGTGAAGGAGATAAGGGAGGCGGTAAGTGAGGCACAAAGTACCCGAAAGATGGAAGGCCGGGGTACGGTGCTGTTCATCGATGAGGTACACCGCTTCAACAAGGGGCAGCAGGATGCCTTTCTCCCCCATGTTGAGGACGGGACGCTGATCTTTATCGGTGCTACCACCGAAAACCCCTCCTTCGAACTTAACAATGCACTTTTATCCCGGGCACGGACCTATGTATTGAAGCCCTTGCAGGCCGATGCCATCGCCTCGGTGATCGACCTGGCCATCCGCGATGTTACTAGAGGGCTTGGTAACCTGGGTTTGGTGCTCGATTCGGAGTCCCGGCAAATGTTGGCCGAGGCAGCGGATGGCGATGCCCGCCGGGCACTCAATCTGCTGGAGATCTGCGCCGATCTAAATGCCGCGGGGTCAATAGATCGACGAGTAGTGGAACAGGTGATTGGAGGCAATCTCCGGCGTTTCGACAAAGGCGGCGAGGCATTTTACGATCAGATCTCGGCGCTGCACAAATCTGTCAGAGGTTCGAATCCCGATGCTTCGCTTTACTGGTTGTGCCGGATGCTGGACGGGGGCTGTGATCCCCGTTATATCGCCAGGCGATTGATCCGGATGGCATCGGAAGACATCGGGAACGCGGATCCACGAGGGTTGGCGCTAGCCTTGGATGCCTGGGAGGTGCAGGAACGCTTGGGCAGTCCGGAGGGCGAGTTGGCGCTGGCACAAGCCGTGATCTATCTTGCTGTGGCTCCCAAGAGTAATGCGGTGTATGTCGCGTTTCAAAATGCAATGGGGGACGTCCGTGGTGGGAAGTCGGAAGAGGTCCCGATGCATCTGCGCAACGCACCTACCCGGTTGATGAAGGAACTGGGATACGGCAAAGCCTATCGCTATGCCCATGATGAGCCCGATGGCTATGCCCCCGGGGTACATTACTTCCCGGAAGGTATGGAGACCCGGCGCTACTATTTTCCGGTGGAGCGGGGTCTGGAGCTAAGGATTGGTGAAAAACTGGCCAGGTTACGTGAATTAGACGGTAAATACCGGGCTGACAAGAAGCTGGACAAAGAGTAGCAGCTTCGTATCTCGCATATGGGAATAAATCGGAGCACCAATAACCGCAAGGCCATGCTATCGTCCTTCCGGGCACAGTGTGTAAAATATCTCGGATGCAAATCCACCACAAAATAGTTCATTGAACCAACTGCTGGCAATTGCTGCCGGAGGCGCAGTGGGAGCGGTATTGAGATACTGGGTCTCCAGTGGTGTCTATGGCCTGCTTGGACGTGGTTTTCCCTATGGGACGCTGGTGGTGAATGTGCTAGGGTCTTTAGTAATGGGATTGCTGTACGTACTCTTCATGGAACGGATGACGGTCGGCCCCGAAGTCCGGGGTGCGATTCTCATTGGTCTGCTGGGCTCATTCACCACATTTTCAACCTTCTCCCTAGAAACCCTCAATCTCGTCGAGCAGGCCGAATTCGTTAAGGCCGCCCTGAATATCATGGTGTCGGTATTGGCCTGTATTATCGCGGCATGGGTCGGATTAATCGCCGGGAGGCAGTTATGAATACTAGCGATGTGCGGGTGGTGCGAATCTATCTGACTGAGGGGCAAAAGCAGTATCAGCAGTTGATATCGTTGTTGCACGACCGAGAGCAGGTACGTGGCATGACCGTGTTTCGCGGTATTTCCGGGTTCGGTAAATCCGGTAAGATGCATGCATCAACGCTTCTTGATCTCTCTCTTGATCTCCCGGTGGTCCTGGAGTTTTTTGACCGCCCCGAGAAGGTGGCAACGGTGCTTGAAGATTTGAAGAACCTGGTCGAACCCGGACACATCGTCAGTTGGGGTGCAACCGTAAACAGTGGTGAATAACAATGCTTGATCCCCGTCTTTTGAGAAATGAAATTTTGGAAACCGCCGGTCAGCTTGCCCGGCGCGGTTTGGTGCTCGATGTGGATCGAATAACCGGCCTTGAGTCTACTCGCAAGACATTGCAGATGGAGGCACAAAATCTGCAGAATCAGCGCAACACAGGCTCCCGGGAGATTGGAAAGCGGAAGGCGGCCGGCGAGAATGTTCAGCCTTTGCTGGAAGAGATGGCCGGATTTGGCGATCGTATCAAACAGACTGAAGAGGAATTAGCGCGAATCCAAGATCAACTCGAGGAGATTATTCTGGGGATTCCCAACATCCCCCATGCCAGCGTGCCGGACGGTCAGAGCGACGCGGATAACCGGGAGGAACGCCGGTGGGGCACTCCCCCGGTTTTCGATTTCGAACCAAAAGATCATGTCGATCTTGGGGTGCAGTCGGGTTGGATGGATTTTGAAGCGGCAGCCAGGATTACTGGTACGCGATTTGTCACCCTTCGGGGCCCCATGGCCCGGCTACAGCGGGCGCTTGCCCAGTTCATGCTGGATACTCATACCCAAGAACACGGATACACCGAAGTTTATGTTCCGTTCATGGTCAATGCAGACAGTTTGAGGGGTACGGGACAACTGCCGAAGTTCGAACAAGACCTATTTCATCTCTCCGGCGAACTCGACTATTTTTTGATTCCGACTGCCGAGGTACCGGTGACCAATTTGGTAAGAGATGAAATCGTCGAGGACCATCACATGCCCAGATGTTGGGTCTCCCAGACGCCTTGTTTTCGTAGTGAGGCGGGCTCTTATGGAAGAGATACCCGGGGTATGATCCGCCAACATCAGTTCGAGAAGGTCGAGATGGTGCAGATTGTTCGGCCTCATGAATCCTACCAGGCACTAGAGACGCTCACCGGGCATGCTGAGGCAATCCTGCAAAAACTGGAGCTCAGCTATCGGGTAGTCACTTTATGCACGGGGGATTTGGGATTTTCTGCCGCCAAAACATATGATCTTGAGGTATGGCTACCCGGCCAAAACGCCTATCGGGAGATCTCTTCTTGTTCCAACTTCGAGGATTTTCAAGCCCGTAGAATGCAGGCCAGATGGCGCAATCCCGAGTCTGGCAAGCCAGAGCTGGTGCATACACTCAATGGTTCTGGACTGGCGGTAGGCCGCACATTGGTTGCCGTTGTCGAAAATTACCAACAGGCAGATGGTAGTATCCGCGTACCTGAGGTATTGAGACCATATATGAGCGGTTTGGACAGGTTCTGAGGTTGGCCCGGGGAGGAGTTTTTTCTCCACTTACCTGGCGGTGATCATACAAATCGGCTTACTAGTTCTATACCAACATCGCCAAGAGTATGACGAAACCCACCACCGCCAGGATGGGAAGAATTACCCCCTGCCAATCGCCGGGCTTCGCTTCCGGACTATGTTTGAGCATCATCTTGGCCCGGGGCCACAAAAATAGGATCATCGCAATCAGCAGCACGGCCGATCCAATCTTCATCCAGTCCATGTTGGGAAACGCCCCCTAAAATGCTCGCCGATAAAAAGCCCCGGACGTAGCCGGGGCGCGATTACGTTGGTGATTATTGGCCGCTGTCAATCATCACTAGACGTCATGCCAAGAATCTGGAGCAAGCTAATAAAGATATTGAACATGCTTAGATAAAGGCTGATCGTCATCATGATGTAGTTACTATCGCGTTCGTGAATCATCCGGCTGGTATCGTAAAGGATAAAGCCGCTCATCAACATGATCACCACTCCCGATATAGCCAGGGAGAACGCAGGCATCTGTAGGAAAATATTCGCCAACGCGCCGATCAAAACAACCAGCATGCCCGCGAAAAGAAAGCCACCCATGAAGCTGAAATCCTTACGTGTGGTCAGCGCGTAGCCGGACAGTCCCAGGAAGATGACGCCGGTCCCACCAAAAGCGGTTCCCACAATCTGCGAACCGTTGGGTAGGGACAGATAAGCTTCAAGCACCGGCCCCAAACCGAAACCCATGAGACCCGTAATGGCAAAGACGACCCCCAGTCCGGAACTGGAATTGGCAGTCCTCGGGAGCACGAACCAAATCAGCAACATGGCGCCGCCCAGACTCAGCAAGTAGGTCATCGGCGGCATCCGTAACATGACGGACACTGCCGCCATCAAGGCACTAAAAAATAGGGTTGCCGCAAGCAAGGTATAGGTATTTCTTATAACCTTGTTTACCACCAATGCGTTACTGGCCGGACGAGCAACTGAATAGTCCAATCGATTCATGTGTTTACATTCTCCTCAGTATCGTAACTGTTGTCGGTCATTCACACCCTCTGACTGTGCGAATCATCGTTTGTTCCATAGCTTACTTTATTGGGAGTAAACTTCAAGAATTCAAGCCTGAGGGGATGGACGAGAGCCCGCAGTAAAGACTGGAAACCAGTGCCCGGAATCGGGTATGCTGCGTCCTCCCGCATGGGAGAGGTGGCTGAGCGGTCGAAAGCGGCGGTCTTGAAAACCGTTGAGGGGCAACCCTCCCAGGGTTCGAATCCCTGCCTCTCCGCCAATATATCAAGTGAATAAATGAGTTAGGAAAATTTGGAACAATCCGCACCAAGGGGAGGTGCTCCGGTTTCCACGATCGTTCAAATCAACCCTGGCCAGCGGCAGGCGAAAACCAGGCATGGGGTGGCTCCATCGGTAGCAAACACGTTCACCACAAAGGACCCGGGCGGATCCCTATGTATCGGTATCAGGCAGGCTGAATGAATTCTTGGCCCGATCGATTCCAAAGAGCGTAACATTCACGATTGAAACCCCTCTTGTCTTCCCTCAGCGGCTTGGTCACAGAGACTGCTGCGTATTTGCCGTGACATGGTTGGGGGAATCCATAGCCTTCGTAAGGTTCCCAAGTGGCAGGGTGGTGCCCGCGTAGTTGTCTTATCAAGCTGCCTAAACGCGAAAATACCCCGCCTTAGCGGCGGCGCCGATTAGGTTCGTGATTAAACGGGCCGCGGTAATACTGGTTAGGTCATTGACGTCGTTAGCTGGCGTAATTTCGACAATATCCATTCCGACCAGTCTCCCTTTATTGACGAGCCCGTGTATCAACTTATGCATCTGGACGTATGTCACACCACCAGGTGCCGGATAAGCGACTGCAGGCATGGCCGACGGCTCCATTCCGTCCGCATCGATCGTCAGATAGTATTTTTCGCCATCAGGAATCTGTGCCAGAATCTTTTCCATTCCCTGGTCGTGAAGTTCGTAAGCCGTCGTCAGATTGACCCCATGGTTTGTGGCCGCTTTAAATTCCTTGGCTCTGGCACTTCCCTGACAACGCAGGCCGATTTGGAAGATCTGATCGATATGGGGCATTTCTGCAGCCCTACGAATTGGGCTGGAATAACCGGTTTTCGTACCCTTCAGATGGTCTCGCCAGTCGAGATGGGCATCTATCTGTATTAGATTGACTGGACCGACATCTTCGAGTGCCCGTAAAACTGGAATTGAGACGCCATGATCGCCACCGATCGAGATCGGCATGGCTCCCGCGGCGAGAATTTTACGGACAGCAGCCTCAGCCAGACGATAATGTGCAGTGAGGTCGCGCGGGTCACCTGGCACATCGCCGGCGTCAACCACCCGTATGGCTTGCCCATCGAACACCGTTCCCCCGAGATCAAAATCCCAGGAGTCCAACCCTTCCCATGCCTTGTCTGAGGTTCGTCGCACGGCAGTTGGAGCATTCGTCTGATCGTTGGTCAGCTCTTCCATTGAGTAAGGGTCACCATAGGGCAATCCTAGAATGGCGACGTGTGCGTCAAGCGTGTCCAGATCTAATGCCAAGGGAAAATTGCAGAAAGTATGAGTGACAGCCCTTGGTGCCACAGTGAACCTATTTGGCATGCCATTTTTCCCCATTCGAGTTGCTTTATGCCGGGCGGTCAACTTGTAGAATAATAAATCGCCAATCCAAAGAGGAAAACGCTACGAATTAGGCGTGCGTCGCGGCTCAGAAGATCGCTTCATCATACTCGGTATGAGCAGCCATAGCTGTGACATCATGGTATACCATCGCAAGGGAGCAGCAGGGTCGGTGTTATAAATCATTTCTGCCTGCATGATCGCACGGCAATTCTCCGCGAGGTGCACTAGGCAACCCGAAGCCGATTTCTCGATTATGCACCCCGGAATACCTCTATGCATCGAAGCTGAAGAAGTCGGCAACAATTCGATTGAACGAACATGTCACTGAGTATTTCAAAGAAACGCCTGAAGAAACGGGAATTCCGCCCCCGAGTCTGATAACCCCTATCTGAAAGATCGCGTTGCTCAGCATCGGGAAATTGATCTAAGCTGGCAAACGAAAAGGCCCTAATAATGCAATTATGTCGTTCGCTACGCTTACTGGAAACCCCGGCCGCATTGTTGATTCGCGTGGCAAGGAAATGAAAATGCGCACCTTGATACTAATTATGTTGCTGTTCACTTCGTTGGCGGTATTTGCAGATGAGGAGCTTTGGCAAATGCTACAAAGTGAACCGAATATGGTTGTGTTAATGCGTAATGCCGAATCGAGCGGAAATCGAGATGGTGCCAATATGTTTGTATGGGATGCAACGGGAAAGTGCTCAGGGGAGAGCACCCTGACCGCTGTCGGTAGGGAACAAGCGAAAGGAATCGGCGCGGTCTTTGCCGAGCATGACGTCGAGCCGATCGTCATCAGCTCACCGATGTGTCGCTGCATGGAAACAGCCAAAATTGCGTTTGGAGAGTACGTTACCGACCCTAGATTGCGGCAGAGGCCAACGACAGATAGCGTGGGACAAGAGGTATTTCAAGCCGCTGCAAGAGCGCTGCTCCGAAAGCATCGCGGCAACTCGCCGATTGTGTTTGTGAATCACCGCCCGAACATTGATGCAATGACAATGGAACTCATAAAAATAGGCGAACTCCTGGTTGGAACGGTCGAAGAAGACGGTGAAATTGATATCCTGGGTAAGATTCGGATCGTACAGTGAATTGTTGTACCTGTATGCGCAGGCGTACAAATACTTAAATCAACAGGACGTAATGCTGAAAAAGAATGCCGTGATTTTGATCAGGGAAGCCGCCCAGGACGAATTCGCCGATATTTGGCCCATCTTCGAAGAAATCGTGTCGGCTGGGGATACTTACGCTTATCCCAAGGAAACGTCTAAAGCCGAAGGTGAGAGGCTTTGGATGAAGGTCCCGCGAAAAACCTTCGTGGCTGAATCCGATGGAGAAATTCTGGGCACCTACTACATAAAGACCAATCAATCGGGTCCAGGCAGCCACGTGTGCAATTGCGGTTACATGGTTCGAACCGCGGCTAGAGGAAAAGGAATTGCCACAGCCATGTGCGAACACTCGCAGCAAGTTGCCTTGGAGCTTGGCTACTCGGCCATGCAGTTCAATTTCGTGGCATCGAGTAACGAGGGGGCCATCAGGATTTGGCAACAAATGGGTTTTGAAATTGTTGGTCGGCTTCCACGAGCCTTTAATCACCCGGTAAGGAGTTATATTGACGCTCTTATTATGTACAAGTGGTTACGGACATAACACGGCGGTCAGGTCATTCGTCGTGCTGATCCTCGCGTGGATACCCAGCCCTCCGCACATGATTCCCGTCTCTTTTTGTCTAGATTCTAGATTCATAAATGTGTGATCTATCCCACACTGCCCAAGATTGCAATCCAGAACTAAGTGATAAAAGCGAGGTCTTTTTCGTTGAACTTAACTGAAGGTGTGCCAGAAACGGAGAGGAAAAGATGGTAAAGCTACGGGAGAAAGCGTTGATTGCGGGCGCATGCATTTGCGTGGCGTTCATGGCTGGTGCGGATAGTCAGAATCGTATGACTACCCAGTCGACGGGCGGGAACTGGGAAGCCGCCAAGGATTCCGGGGGCAGGGCTTGGGAAGCCACCAAGGAGGCGAGTGGGCATGCGTGGGATGCCACCAAGGAGACGTCGAAAGAAGTGTGGGACGCTACCAAAGAGACATCAAAAGAGGCTTGGGAAGCCACCAAGGAGGGGAGCAGCAAGGCATGGGATACCACTAAAGAGACGTCGAAGGAGGCTTGGGACGCCACTAAGGAGGGGAGCAGCAAGGCATGGGATGCGACTAAGGAGACATCGAAAGAGGTTTGGGATGCCACCAAGGACACGACTGGCAAGGCTTGGGAAGAGACCGAGAAACTGCTGGATGGTGATCCACCGGATCAGTCTCCAACACCGGCGCAGGGCGCTCCTGTGAAAGAGATCTGAAGATTTCATGGCGTCTAGCTATGGTTTAATCCGACGGTGTGCAGATAAGCTGCCGAGCCCGATGAAGGTTGTCGGATCGTTGCTGACTGATAGTGCGCGGTCATCCATAACTGGCTCGTTTGATGTACATGTTTTTTGTGTTACCCGGGGCCTGTGACGGTTGCTCTTGCAATTCCTTAGCGATTTACTAAGGTTGTATTAGGGAGCGAGGGTTAATCACGAGAGGCGCTATCCATGTTAAGAAAATACGCTGCATCGACCATTGTTCTGAGCGGGTTGCTATTCGCTGGTTCTTCGTTGTCGGCGGACTGTGGAGATTGTTCTCGGGTAGCGGGAACTACTACACCCCAAACACCGGACACCTTTATGCAGCTGGCAGGTTGTAGGTCCGGGCACGACAAGGCAGGTAAGCCCGTGGATGAAACCAAGGCCGCCACGAAGACCAGTGCGTAGCGTTTTCTAACCAACGGCTTGTATAAATCCATAGCGCCACCTGCGGGTGGCGTTATCTATTCCGCTGGGCTCAGCACTCCGGAACGCGTTGAATTTGTCAGGATACTTTACATATCCTCCAGATCAAGTAAGCTTGTGATTTACTTAACAAATTGATTTTTAAATAAAATATATTTCGGGTACGATTATTGCGAGGGAGCACCAGGTGTCCTGATCCTAGGTGGAGCAATAGTCTGACGGGCCTTGAACCAGCCCGCCACGGTAGATTCATGAGCGGTACTTCTTTTCAATATCAACTCGAACGCCGCAGATCGAAGCGCAATATTGCGATCATTAGGGTGTTCCTCGCGGGAGGACCCTGGCGGCATCAGGGTGTTACTCGTGATATCAGCCGTCGCGGCGCCTTTGTTATGACCGATTATCCCGGACTTTGTTCGGGTACCCGGTTCGATCTGCTGTTCGTGCAGTCGATGTCAAATGTCGTGAAGATCCGCAGGTACACGGTGGAGGTTACCCGCCAGGCATTTGGCGGAGTAGGAATAATTTTCTGTGCCAGTCCTCGGCTAGAGCGCGTTTCATCGCATCCGGATTACGGTCGGCTGCGTCATCCCACCTGAAGGTTCACAACTATCAATTGCCCGAGCCCAGAGAGTGGCGATTGGAGGGGAAGATTTCCGTGGATCATGGCAATGGGATGGAGCAACCGGAAAGGTTGCCCCATCTGGCAGATAGCTAACGGCGTTTTGGATATTTACGACCGGGCATCGGGACATAGTCCGTCAAGCCATTGCCGGTATAGATCTGACGTGGGCGGTTGATTTGCGCCCCCTCCATATGTTTCTGTTCCCACCAGTGGGCGATCCAGCCCGGCATTCGCCCCATCGCGAAGATAACGGTAAACATATTAGTGGGTATACCGATGGCGCGGAGGATAATCCCGCTGTAGAAGTCTACGTTGGGGTAAAGTTTTCGCTCCACAAAGTAATCGTCCTGCAAGCACAGTTCTTCCAATCGCCGAGCGATATCTAAAAGCGGATCCTTCAAACCCATGCGGGGCAACAATCTCTCCGCGATTTCGCCCAGTAGCTTGGCACGCGGGTCGAAGTTTTTATAGACACGGTGGCCAAAACCCATCAGTTTAACCCCGCTATCTTTCTTCTTGGCCAGTTTGACATAGTCCTCGGCGGACATATTACCCTTGTAGATACGATCCAACATATCCATGACCGCCACGTTAGCACCGCCGTGCAATGGTCCCCAGAGCGCGTTAACACCCGCGGAGCAGGAAGCAAACAGGTTGGCTTGGCTAGATCCCACCATGCGCACCGTCGAAGTGGAGCAGTTTTGTTCGTGATCCGCATGCAGGATGAAGATCAGATTCAGCGCATCGCGTGTTATATCATCGCACTCATAGTGATGGTAAGGCATGGAAAACATCATGTGCAGGAAATTGGGTACATATTTAAGATTGGGATCGGGATAAAGATAGGGCAGGCCATTGGCATGCCGATAGGCAAAGGCCGCGAGCGTTCGGATCTTGCTTATCAACCGCGCCGCGGCAGCATAGAACTTGTCCTCGTCATCCAGGTCAAGAAACTCTGGGTGGAAGCAGGAGAGGGCATTTACCATGGAACCGAGAATAGCCATCGGCGGTGCTTTGCGAGGAAAGCTACTGTAGTGGTGTTTCATGCCTTCGTCGATGTTAGCTTGATAGGTCAACTCTTCGGCGAACTCTCGGTACTCATCCTCTGAAGGGAGCCGACCAAAGATCAGCAGCCATGCCACCTCGATAAAGTTAGGTCCGTTGGCAAACTGCTCCAAGGGTATCCCCCGGTAACGCAGAATACCTTTCTCTCCGTCGATGAATGTGATGTCGCTCTTACAACTGCCAGTATTGACGTATCCCGGATCAAGAGTGATATGGCCTGTCTTTGACCGCAATTTGCTGATGTCAATACCCCGTTCATCTTCGGTGCCAACCACGATGGGAAACTCGAATTGCTTGCCATCGATCGTAAGGATTGCCTTGTTGCTCATTCACTCACCCGTTCGGTTTAGAGATAGGAAAACATCGTTGTCTTACAGAGTCCGTTAATGGCCGGATCTTGGGGTTGCAGCCTGCTAAGCCCGCATTCAGTTTAACAAGCTTTTGGCAAGTTGCCACGTGTGTGGTTTGGATAGGATTGAAAATAATCAAAAAAGACACCGGTATGAGTTTGGCAAGTACGCCGCTTTTGGACTGCATGCTGTTACCACGCCTGCGGCGTTACAATCGAACCCCAGGAATAAGGAGATTTGAGATTAAAACCTTCTCTTCGTCGGGATTGCTGGCCTTGCCATGCGCAGCATGGCATATGCGGCCAAGATCATGCGTAATGATCAGCAGCAGGAAGATCGGCTTCATGGGTATGGGGCATCAGCATCCGCGCCGACAGCAACGATACGGCCATCCTCGACCGCCTGCCTGTAGCGGTAGAAGGTGTCTCGTGGTCGGTAAGCCTTGGACGTGTTGCCAAGCTCCTCAGACAGGTTCAAACCGCCTACCTTGTGTTGATGATGTATGGCGCATGAGGATTCCCCCTTGATTAGTTCTGATGGGTTGATTCGCAGCTCCATCCAAACCGGCACCCCTCGCTTTGTTTAAGCCAGTTGTCAGATCAGTTTCGAACCCACGCAGATGAACCAACGCCCTATGAGGTGACCCAGGACTCGCCAATTGAGCCGCTCAGGGGGTAAACTATTCTCGACAGCCGGATGCCGCCGGGCTCTCTCATCCTGACAACGATCGTCTTTCCGGCGGCGGCTGTCACAGATAGCGTTCTACATCGCCCAGGAGATCGGGCTGTAAGGGAACGCTGTCGAAAGGGATCTGGATGGGTAAGGCAATGATTCTGCCGCCGTCGGCACTGCAATATTCGTTGAGTTCAAGCGTAATGGCGGAGGAGACCTGATCCGATTTTATTCCCAGCCGGTCGAGCTTGAGCAGCAAAGGTTCTTTCCACAGACGTGCACGCACGTCGTTCAGAGAATTCGCAATCGAGTCGAGGTAGTGATCCAAGGTTAGCGGGGCTACTGACAAACGCTGGAATTCGGCCTCTAACTGGACCAGTTCCTGTTGGGTACGCCCGTCGTCGACGAGCTTTTCGGTCTTGCCCGCCAGCAGTGATTCCATCCCCCAGTTGACGGATTCCAGGGTGCGCAGTTTTCGGGAAAGCAAGTCCCGCTGCTGACTTGCTTTCCGGCTTTCCTCCTTGATTGAGATGATATCCTTGAGTGCCAATTCTACAAAGTAATCGAAGACGTTTTTCTTCATTTCAAACCGACTCTTCGATTCTTCATCTTTTATCGAAGAAAGGCGGTGTTGGGTAAAACTCACCGCGGTTTGTGCAATATCCCGGCGGAGAATCTCGCCTTCCATCTTCATCCCGAATACCTCGCGCTCCATGCGCGTTAACACTAGCAATGCAAACAGATACTCGGGATCGAGTCCGGAATGGGTTTCCAGATACCTTTGCAGGGCACGGCAATGAGTGAAAAATTCGCTGATATCATCCGGCGACACGAAGAAAGAGCGGACGTAATCATCTTTGCCGAAACGTTGAGGAGATAAAGAGATTGGCGGTGGCAGGTCATCAACCAACTCTATGGTATAGTCTAGCGCTGTTACCACCGACGCCTGCAGTCTCTTGCGGTACCCCGATACAGCCTTTAAGCGAGTGTCGGTTCCGTCGACAACCCGGTCGATAGCCAGTTCCAGCAGGTTGTCGTCGTAGTTCTTGCCAGTAACTGCCGTCTGCCGGAAAATGGATTGCAGTAGCTTAAGCATCGAAATATGCACCCTGAATTTACGTAATATCGACTTACCCAGCACCTCCGGTCGTTTAGGATCTACAGAATTACCCGGTCCTAACCCTTATTATATCGGCATTTTGATCCAATACTGATTACCTGGGAGGTTCGTATGCGCAATCCCTTACTGATTTGGTCTTCCTTGATTTCCCTTGTTGCGGGCTCGGCATTTATAACGGCCTGGGCTGACGGGGTGGTTCGTGACTACCCTGCGGCGCAGATTAGCCCTCATGTTTGGGTAATCGAAGGTCCTCTTGGATTTCCGTCGATTGAAAATCAGGGTTTCATGAACAATCCTGCCTTCGTGATAACCGGAAGCGGTGTGGTGGTGATTGATCCCGGCTCCAGTGTTCAGGCCGGGCGCATGGTACTAAAGCAGATACGGCAGGTCACCGATTTACCGGTAACCCATGTCTTGGATAGCCATGTTCATGGTGATCACTGGTTGGGGAACCAAGCCATACTCGAGGCATTTCCCGATGCTGTTTTCATGGCTCATCCAGAAATGATAGCCCGAGCCAAGGGATTTGCGGGAGACGAGTGGCTAAGGATCATGGAGGAATCCACGGCGGGCTTTACCGCAGGCACCAGGGCGGTCATTCCCGAGCATCCGGTAGCCGACGCCGACGCCTTCTCAGTGGCGGGCATGCGTTTTCGCATCCTTGCCCCGGGGGCAGCTCACAGTGGCACCGATATCATGATCGAGGTCGTTGATGATGGGGTGCTGTTTCTTGGTGATAACGTAACCTATCAACGCATCGCCAGGTTGGATGACGCGACCTTTAAGGGCAGCATCGAGGCGTGCCGGATTGCGCTGCAAGGGAATTCGAGCAAGTTTGTGCCGGGTCACGGGCCGGTGGGAGGACGGGAAGTGGTCGAGTCTTACTTGCGCTATCTCAGCACATTGTATACCCAAGTCACCCACTGGTATGAGGAAGGGCTGGAAGACTTCGAGATGAAACCCCGGATTGTCGCAGCGCTTGCTGAATATGCAGATTGGGTTAATTTCGATGATCAGGTCGGTAAGCATATTAGCCTGGCAATCCTGGAATACGAAAATGCGCTTTGAGCAATCCCATCATCCTGATGGCCGGCTGATGTTATGGATTCGTTATCTATTTGTGATGAGGCTGTTAGCGGCGTCCGCGACAGTGGGCGCCAACACATGCACAAGCCTTCCAGCAGTACCGAGGAGGGCGTAAGCACAACCAATCTCGCGCGGTGTGGTCATACGTCGGAAGGTATCCGCGCCTCAAGGGCCTAGCCAACTCGTTGGCGGGTGACGACAGGAATCTAGAGAAACAGGTGAAAACGATGAAAACCTTCATTCTGACGACAGTAGTACTGATCGCCGGGTTGTTGGCACTGCAGTACTACTCCACGACGGTGGATGCAACCCAGTATCCCAAGGCTAAAGTTGAGGAAAAAGACCTCACAGGGTTGTCGGTGGCTACCTTTGCCGGTGGTTGTTTCTGGTGTGTGGAGTCCGGTTTCGAAAAACTACCCGGCGTGGTCGAGGTAATATCCGGATACACCGGTGGGACAACCGAAAATCCAACCTATGAAGCGGTTTCGAGCGGCACCACGGGGCACACTGAGGCGGTGCAGGTCTACTATGACCCGAAACGCATCGGCTACCAGACATTGGTGGCGGCATTGTGGCGGCAGATTGATCCTACCGACGGTAAAGGGCAGTTCTCTGACCGCGGATTACAGTACCGCCCGGGCATTTATTATCACGACGATACCGAGCGGGAAATCGCCGAGCAGTCCGCCAAAGAGCTTGAAGAATCGGGGCACTACCAAAAACCGCTTGCCGTAGAGATCGTTCCGTTTAAGGCCTTTTACCGTGCGGAAGAGTATCATCAGGATTACTATAGAAAGAATCCGTTGCGCTACCGGTATTATCGCAGTGGTTCAGGCCGAGACCGTTATCTGGAAAAGATTTGGGGAGATGAGCTGCACGCGAAACTTCCCGGTGTTGAGCAACCGGCTGCCGACAATACCACCAACCCTGACCAATACCTCAAGCCCTCTGCCGAGGAGATTAAGAGCCGGTTGACCTCACTGCAATACGAGGTTACCCAGCAAGAAGGCACGGAACCGCCTTTCGATAATGAATACTGGGATGAAAAACGCCAGGGCATCTACGTGGATATCGTGACGGGGGAGCCACTGTTCTCGTCACGCGACAAATACCGCTCCGGCACGGGTTGGCCGAGTTTTACAAAGCCTATCTCAGACAGCTATATCGTACAGCGGACCGATTACCAGTTGATTTATCCCAGGCAGGAAATTCGAAGCAAAATCGGAGACTCCCATTTGGGGCATGTCTTTGAGGATGGGCCGGAGCCTACCGGCTTGAGGTATTGCCTGAATTCCGCGGCCTTGCGTTTTGTGCCCCGGGAAGAGATGGCTGCGCAGGGTTACGGGGGGTTGTTATCCGAATTGGAATAGGGCAGTAGTGGGGCCTGGGTATGGCGGTAAAAATTTCAACACAGGTCAGTATTCCCGATGCCGAGATCGAGATCTCGGCGGTACGCGCCCAGGGGCCGGGCGGCCAAAACGTTAATAAGACAGCTACCGCCGTACATTTGCGTTTCGACATTGCCACCTCGTCCTTGCCGGAGTTTTACAAGCGGCGGTTACTGGTTCTAGACGACGGACGAATCACCAAAGAAGGGGTCCTTATCATTAAGGCGCAAAGTCATCGTAGCCAGGAAAAAAATCGGGAAGAAGCGCGGCATCGACTGGCTGAGTTGATTCGAGTCGCGGTTGCTCCTCGCAAACGGCGTATCTCGACCCGCCCAACTGCGGCATCCAATGCAAAACGGCTGGATGAGAAAGGCAGAAGAGGCAATCTGAAACAGCTACGCAGGCAAGTTGACGACGATTGAAGGAATATCCACAAGCTATCACTTGCTTGCTTCACTTGATGCGCCCTTCCTCGACCGCATGACAGGCAACCCAATGGCTGTCCCCGGTGAGGATCGGATTCGGTGTCTCACGACGGCAGCGGTCAGTAGCGTACTGGCAACGGTTGTGAAAATAGCAACCGCTGGGCAGGTTGATTGGCGTGGGCACTTCTCCCAACAGCTTGATATGAGTGGGCCGACTCTGATCCAGTCGGGGTATGGCACTCAGCAATGCCTGGGTATAGGGGTGTCGCGGATCGCCGAACAGGTCTTCCGTTTTCGCCGATTCACATAGCGCGCCCAGATACATCACTGCCACCCGGGTGCCGAAGTGTTGCACCACCGACAGATCATGGGTTATGAACAGATAGGTGAGAGCGCGCTGTTTACGAGCCTCCATCAGCAGGTTGAGAACCTGCGCCTGGATAGATACATCGAGCGCGGAGATCGGCTCGTCCGCGACGATGAATTCTGGGTCTACCATCAGTGCTCGGGCAATAGAAATGCGTTGGCGCTGCCCCCCTGAGAATTCATGGGGGAAACGTTGATTCCAGCCCGGATCCACTCCTACCGATTCCATGACCTCTATGATCTTGTGCGTAAGTTCCTCCCGGGATATGTCCGGATTATGGAATCTCATGGGTTCTTCAAGTGTCTGTTTGACAGTCATGCGGGGGTTAAGGGATGCATAGGGGTTCTGAAAAATCATTTGCATCTTGCGGCGATAAGTTAGCAGCTTCTCCGTTGGTAAATCATCTATCCGTTTGCCTTCGTAATAAATGCTTCCCCGGCTTGGCTTAATTAGCCCCATGACCACCCGGGCAAGAGTAGATTTTCCACAACCGCTTTCGCCGACAACGCAGAGAGCATCGCCGCGGTTGACTTCCAGGGTCACCCCATTCACTGCCCGGACACTTTCCTGGCGGCGCACCAAGCGGCCCCGTTCAAAACGCAGTTGCTCGAGCAACCCGCTGGTGAGAGGAAACTCCTTGCTAAGATTCTCGACCCGCAATAAAACCTGGGGCGATTCGGGCCGATCGGCATTCATCTTGATTCACCCTGTTTTTCAACCCAATGGCAGGCTACCCGCCTTTCGTCGCGCAAGGTGTACCCGGGGATCTGAGTCTGACACAATTCCGTCATGTGCTCGCAGCGTGGGTGGAAGGCACATCCTTCGGGAATGGCGCTTAGGGACGGCATCATTCCCGGAATCTGATTAAGCCGCTGCCCCCGGTGGGTGCGCTCGGGCAAGGCGTCGATGAGCCCATGCGTATAGGGGTGCCACGGATTGTCGATAATGCTCCGGGTTGCCCCCTCCTCGACAATGCGCCCGGCGTACATGACGATTGTGCGCTGGGTGACCTGGGAGACCACGCCCAAATCATGGGTAATCAGCAACAACGCCACATTATTGTTCTCGCACAGTTCCAGCAGTAATTCCATAATCTCCGCCTGAATGGTTACATCCAAGGCGGTGGTAGGCTCATCGGCAATGATGACCGAGGGTTCGGTGAGCAGGGCGATGGCGATAACAACCCGTTGCCGCATTCCGCCGGAGAGCTCATGCGGGTATTGATCCATCCGCGCCGCCGGAGCGGGGATAGAGACGCTTCGGAGTTTGCTGACGGCGATCTCCCGGGCTTCTTTGTCACTGATCTCCCGGTGGGCTTGAAGGCATTCGACCATCTGGGTACCGATAGTGAGCACCGGATTGAGGGTCATCATGGGATCCTGAAAGATCATGGCGATACGATTACCGCGGATCGAGCGCAATTGCTCGGGAGCGAGCGATGCCAAATCCCGCCCCTCGAACAGAACGCTCCCGGCAGAAATGTAGCCTGGGCGGCTAACCAAGTTGAGGATGGCAAATGCCGCCACCGACTTGCCGGCTCCACTTTCGCCGACGATACCCAGGCGCTCCCCTTGGTTGAGAGAGAAACTCAGATCGCGCAAGGCGGTGAGTTCTCCTCCCCGCAGGGGAAAGCGAACTTCGAGATTCCGCACCTCTAACAATGCCATGAATCAGTCCTTGTAGAGTTTTGGATTGAGTACGTCTCGCATCCAGTCCCCCAGCAGATTAATGACCAGTACCAGCACCACCAGCAGCAAAGCGGGGAAGGTGGTAATCCACCAGGAACCGCTGAGGATATATTCAAAACCGCTGTTGATCAGCGAACCCAAGGAGGGCTTGTTCACCGGCATACCGAGGCCAAGAAAGGAGAGGGCTGCCTCGCTCATGATGGCATTGGCGACCTGCACCGTGGATATCACCAGGATAGGCGACAGCGTGTTGGGCAGGATGTGCCGGAACATGATACGCCGGGGGTGAAGACCGATCACCCTCACCGCATCCACATACTCTTTCTTTTTCTCGGCAAGCACCGAGGCACGCACGGTACGGGCATACTGAGGCCATTCGGCGATTCCGATAACCATGATCAGCATGAATATCGCCAGCTCGTTGTAGAGTTCGGTGCCAAACGAGGCCTGAAACACCGCCAGTACCACGATGGCAACCATCAGGGTGGAAAAGGAAAGCTGAATGTCTGCCAGGCGCATGAGGAAGCTGTCGATGCGTCCACCGAAATAACCGGCCACCAGTCCCAGCGCTATGCCCAGGAGGGATTGGAGAAGTACCGCGAACAGGCCAATGATGATGGAGATACGGGTACCGTAGAGCATGGTGCTCAGCATATCCCGACCTTGGGCATCGGTACCCAGCCGGAAACGCGGGTCTCCCTCCGCCTGCCAAACGGGTGGAATATCCGAATCCATGATATCGATCTGCGTTGGATCGTAGGGATCAAAGGGAGCGATCAAGGGCGCGCAGAAGCTGAGCATTACCAATATCACCAGCACTGCGAAACTGACGATGGCAACCTTGTCGCGCTTGAATCGGTACAGAAACGCAGAGTCCCTGAATAGCTGCCAGTAGCGGGTCATGTGTGCCCTCGTGCCAGCTTAACGGTGGGATTAACCAGTCCGTAGATGAGGTCCACTACCGTGTTGGTGATTACGAAAATGAGGCCGACGATGATCAGATAGGCGATGATCAGCGGCGTATCCACGCGGTTGACCGCCTCAAGAAAGAGAAAGCCCATGCCAGGCCACTGAAACACTGTCTCGGTGAGGATGGTATAGGCGATCATGGTCCCGATTTGCACACCGCCGACGGTAATCACCGGAAGCAAGGTATTCTTGAGTGCGTGAATAAACCAAATGCGTTTTCTATGTAGCCCCTTCGCCCAAGCGAAACGGATATAGTCCTGCTCCAGCACCTCCATCATCTCCGAGCGGATCAGGCGGATGAACAGTGGCAACATGATTGAGGAAAGGGCGATCGACGGCAGGATGAGATGCAACAGTCCATCGGTAGTTAGAAACCCGGTTTCCCAACCTGCTACCGTGACGGTTTCGCCTCGCCCAAACGATGGCAGCCAGCCTAACCAAATCGAGAACACGTAGATCAACATGATCGCGGTGAGAAATACCGGAATAGAAATGCCGACAATGCTGATTCCCATCATTACCTTAGTGAACCAGCTACGTGGATTGATCGCACAATACACACCGATGGGTACCGAAAGGATCAGGATAATCAACGTTGCCCCAATCACCAGTTCCAGCGTCGCCGGCAGTTTTTCCAGGATGACTTCGAGGGCGGGACGCTTGAAGAAATAAGAATTACCTAAATCCCCCTGAACAGCTTTTTTCAGGAATCGCCAATACTGTGTGATGAAGGGATCATTGAGTCCCATGCTGTCGCGCATCTTTTGGCGCTCTGCTTCCGATACGGACTGCCCTACCAGCTCCCGCAGCGGGTCACCCAGATTATCCTGAATTGAAAAACTGAGCAGGCTGATGATGAACATCACCACCAGGGCCTGGCCAATTCGACGGACGAGAAAAGCGATCATTTCATCTCAGAGAAAGCGCGAGCGCGCATCGATAAGGGGCCGGATTAGTTAATGGCACCCGACACACCGCCATCGGCCCAACGGGGAATCCGCGGGTGAAGGCCCATCGAATCTTCCTCTCGGCTCGGGTGTCTAGGCAGACCGGATAGCTTTCTCTCCGGTCTGCCGTTAACAGGGATGATCGTCAGTCGATAACCAGGTCGCCCAGATAGGGAAAATTCATTACGTTGACAATCTTGTCAATATGAACTCCTTTGCGGGCTGCCCAGGCTAGATCCTGCCAATGCAAGGGAACGAAGGCGGCATCGTCGTAGAGTAGCTGCTCAATCTGCTGCAATGACGCGGCACGCTTGGCTTCATCGGTCTCCCCTTGGGTGGAGAGCACCAAAGCATCGACCTCCTTGTTACAGTAGTTACCGCTATTATATTGACCGTAACCCGTCTCGGTATTGGGACACATGGTAAGAAACTCCGTGAAGTTCGCCGAGTCCTCGGTATCCGCGTGCCATCCGATCATCATGATATCCGCCGCCCGTTCGTCAAACTTGGGCCAGTACTGGGCCTTGGGCATGGTCTTGAGGTCGACCTTGATGTTGATCTGCGAGAGCATAGAACTTACCGCCTGAGCGATTTTGGCATCGTTCACATAGCGGTTGTTAGGCGCCATCATGGTAACCGAAAAGCCTTTCTCCAGACCGGCTTCTTTCATCAGCGCCTTGGCTTTCTCCAGGTCGTAGCGAGGGACCAGGGATTCGACATGGCCGGCATAGCCTTTTGGACTTTGCTGGGCGGCGGGTGTGGCAAACCCCTTCATGATCTTTTCTACAATACCCACATTATTAACCGCGTGAACGACGGCTTGGCGCACCCGTTGATCCTTAAACTCTGGCCGCCGCTCTTGGTTGAGCTGAAAGGTAATAATGCGGGTGCCACTCATGGTGACCAGGTTGACCTTGTCATTGCCGCGGATGCGATCCAGATCAGTCGGTGGAACCGGTGCGATAAAGTCAACATCACCGGAAAGCAAGGCGGCCACCCGGGTCGGTGCCTCTTTGATGGGTGTCATCACGATCTGCTCCACGTTTCCCGGGGAATCCTCGTCCCAGTAATCGGCAAAGCGCTGAAAGTCGACCCGTACTCCCTGCTGGCGCTGGGTTACGATGTATGGACCGGTGCCCGAAGCGTTGGCGGAAGCAAAGGTGTCGGCATGTTTCTTCAACAAATCCTTGGGGTTGCCCTTGTCATCAGTCCCCGTATAGAACTTGCTATCCATAGGGAAGACATAGGTAGCCATGTGCAGCACCAAAGGATAGGGTTCGGTGGTAACCAGATCGAAGGTGTGGTCATCGATCACCTTCAATTCCTTGAAAGGTTGAAACAAACCCTTGAAATCCGGACTGCCCTTCAACCGTTCGAAGGTCCAGGCAACATCAGCCGATGTTAACTCGTTGCCACTGTGAAACTTGACCCCTTTCCTAAGGTTGAAGCGTACGGTGTTTTTATCGAGGCGTTCCCAAGATTCAGCCAGACGGGGGGCAAACTGCATATCTTGCGTCCATCGAACCAGGGGATCGAACACCATATGCGACATCTGGATGGTACCGCCGGAAAGCTGTTCGTGGGGATCCAAGGATACCGGATCGGCGTCATAGGCTAAGCGCAACGTTTTGGCGAAGGCTCCCGTGCCAAGACTGAAGCCTAATAATGCCATTGCGACCAGTTTAAGGGTCTTCTTCATTGTGATTATACTCCTCTTGAATCTATGCAGAGACAAGCCGCAGGGTATTGCTGCAGGTCCATCGCTGCCGAGTTGAGCCGGATACATCGCCACATTCAGTACGGCCTTTGCCGGGCGAAACGCTGCCGGATTGTCGGAAGTCTACGCCTGTAGGGCATAAATTCAAAATTATGACGAACGGGCTATGCGCCAATTGGGGAGTGGCGTGGTGAGGGGTACTCCGGTTCACTATATCCATGGGTGCGGGTTATGATGGGGCCTCTGCGACAGGGCTCTGAAAATCAACGAGGGGAGTAGGAGAAATGAAGCGTGTGCTGACCTATTGGGTAATGGCGGTCGGATTGGTAATCGGTCCGGCAACGGCGGCAGAGCCCGTCAAGATTGGCATGGTTACCACCCTGTCTACCAAGGCCGGCTACCTCGGGGAAGATATCCGTGACGGCTTCCGGTTGGCAATGGCTCAGGAGGGCGGCATGCTAGGTAGTGTGCCGGTGGAGTTGCTGGTGGATGATGATGGTAGGAAACCGGAAAAGGGAAAACAGATCGCCGACCGTTTCATCAAGCGGGAGGGTGTTCAGATCATGACCGGTATCGTATTTTCCAATGTCGCCATGGCAGTGGTGCCCAAGGTGGTTCGTGATGGCGTTTTCTACATCAGCCCCAACGCTGGCCCATCGCTGTTGGCGGGTAAAGGGTGTCACCCAAATTATTTCAACGTTGCCTGGCAGAACGACAATCTTCATGAGGCAGCCGGTAAATATGTCAATGACAACGGCTTTAATAACGTTTATTTGTTGGCGCCCAATTATCCGGCCGGCAAAGACGCGCTGGCGGGCTTCAAGCGCTATTACCAGGGTGCCATTGTGGGCGAAGTCTATACCAAGCTGGGACAGGCGGATTACGCCGCAGAAATTGCCAGTTTACGGGCGGCGAAACCGGATGCCGTGTTCTTCTTTCTTCCGGGAGGAATGGGGATCAATTTTCTCAAGCAGTATTCTCAAGCCGGATTGGCGCAACAGATCCCGGTATTCGGCCCTGCCTTTTCCTTCGATGAGCGACTGTTGAAGGCCGTGGGTCCGGCTGCGCTGGGAGTACGCAATGGCTCTCAGTGGAGTCATGACCTGGACAATCCCGCAAACCGCGCATTTGTAGCGGCGTTTCGGCAGGCTTATGGTCGTACCCCGACCCTGTATGCCAGCCAGGGCTATGATGCGGCCCGCTTGATCGGCAGCGCGTTACGGGCGGTGGATGGCGATGTTTCCCGGCAGGATGATTTCCGTAGCGCCTTGGAAAAAGCGGATTTTGAATCGGTTAGGGGAAATTTCCGGTTTGGACCCAATCACCACCCGGTTCAGGATATCTATATCCGCGAAGTGATCGAGGCCGCTGATGGGACCGTCACCAACAAGATTGTCTCCAAGGTATTCAGCGACCATTCCGACGCCTATGTTGGCGAGTGCCGCATGCCTTAGTTTTGTTGCTCCGCCCCCGGCTTCCAGGGACACCGGGGCAATGCCTTCCGGTTTGCCAGTGCTATCGCATTCACGGGACAAACACGGGGTGCAGGGGTCGTTTCGATGCTATTGATCGTTGAGCAGTTTCTCAATGGACTGCAGCTAGGAGTGATGTTGTTCCTGATGTCGGCAGGACTCACTCTGGTATTCGGCATCATGAGGGTGATCAATCTGGCCCATGGGTCATTCTACATGGTGGGCGCTTATGTGGCGGCTACCCTGGTGCATCAGAGTGGCAGTTTTCTGTTCGGGCTGGCAGGGGCGCTGCTGGTTACCGCGCTGCTCGGTATGGTAGTTGAGCGAGTGGTGTTGCAACGTCTCTATGCGCGTGATCATCTGGACCAGGTACTGGCAACCTTTGGGTTGATCCTGTTGTTTAATGAATCGACCCGCATGATCTGGGGCAGGCAGCCGTTATTTATGGATGTCCCAGACTGGCTGTCTCACACCGTGGAACTGATCCCCGGCGCCCCATATCCCAGTTACCGGTTGGCGATCATCGTGGTGGGCATGCTGGTATCGGTGTTTCTGTACCTGCTGTTCACCCGCACCCGCCTCGGCATGCAGATCCGAGCGGGTGCCAGTAATCGAGAGATGATTGCGGCCCTGGGTGTAAACATCAACCGGTTATACACTTTGGTATTCGGTCTTGGCGCGCTGTTGGCCGGGCTGGCGGGGGTGATGGCAGGTCCCATTCTGGCGGTAGAGTCGGGGATGGGTGAAAGCATTCTGATTTTGACCTTTGTTGTCATTGTCATCGGTGGCATTGGCTCTATCCGGGGGGCACTGATCGCCGCCTTGTTGGTGGGGATGGTGGATACCCTTGGCCGGGCCTTCCTGCCCGCGTTGTTCCGGCTTTTTCTCCCCGTTGCCCAGGCGGACGGTGTAGGGGCTTCCTTCGCTTCCATGTCTGCCTATATTCTGATGGCGGCCGTTCTGGTGTGGCGTCCGCGAGGGCTGTTTCCGGTGGCGGGTAGCTGATGCCCGTTGCCAGTCGCAAATGGGTACCATTGGCCGTCCTAGCGGTGTTTTTGGCCGCGCTTCCCGGTATTGCCGAGATGTTGGGGGACCGTTACCTGGTATCCCTGTTCAGCCGCCTGCTGATCTATGCATTAGTCGCGGTGAGCCTGGATCTCATCTTGGGGTATGGAGGAATGGTCAGTTTCGGCCACGCGGCTTTTTTTGGTGTTGGAGCGTACACGGTCGCGATTCTCTCCTTTCACGGATTCGAGGGAACCCCATTTCTGGAATGGCCGTTGCGCATCGAGGGCAGTACCAATGCCCTCGTAACGCTGCCGGCTGCTGCGCTTTGTGCCGCTATCTTCGCCCTGATTATCGGTTCACTCAGCCTCCGCACCACGGGCATGCATTTTATTATGATTACCCTTGCTTTTGCCCAAATGCTCTACTTTCTATATATCTCGTTGGAACGCTATGGAGGCGATGATGGGCTGAGCCTGTATAGCCGCAATGATCTTCCCGGTTTGGATCTCTCCGATGACGGAAACTTTTACTATCTATGTCTGGGAGTACTGTCGATATCTCTGTTCCTGGGTGAACGGCTGATTAATTCCCGGTTTGGGCAGGTTATCCAGGGAATCCGTGAGAACGAACGGCGTATGCTGGCACTTGGGTTTCCGGTTTATCGCTACCGCCTGGCTTGCTTTGTGATTGCCGGTGGCATCGCCGGATTGGGTGGTGGTTTGATCGCCAACCAAACCGAATTCGTAAGTCCTGGTTTGATGCACTGGACCCAGTCGGGAGAGATACTGGTGATGGTGCTGTTGGGCGGCATGGGTACCTTGTTTGGGCCGCTGCTGGGGGCGTTGGTATTTCTCTTGATGGAGGAAATCCTGACCGGTATCACTGAGCACTGGATGGTGATCATGGGTCCGTTCTTGATTGGGGTAGTGCTGTACACCCGGGGTGGCATCTATGGCTTGATAACGGGACAGGAGAAAGCTGGTGGATGAGCCACTGCTGCGCGTAGACTCCGTGACCAAGCGTTTTGGCGCAGTCACCGCCAGCCGCAATTTGTCATTTACCGTGCAACCTGGAGAAATCCACGCACTGATCGGACCTAACGGATCTGGTAAAACGACAATTATCAATCAGTTGTCTGGAGAAATTAATCCAGATTCAGGAAATATCTACTTTGCCGGGATCAATTTGGCAGGAATATCCGTTCCGGCTCGGGCACGTATGGGCTTGGCACGTTCCTTTCAGATTACCTCGGTATTCGAGCGACTGAGCGTCGCGCAGAATTTGGCATTGGCGATTCAGGCACATCAGGGCCACAGTTTCCGATTCTGGCGCAGGGCCCACGCGGATCCGGCGCTTGGCGACCTGGTCGAGCAAGCCCTGGCGCGGGTCGGACTCGAGGAGCGTGCGGAGGAACCCGCCATCAACCTCTCTCACGGCGAGAAGCGTCAGCTGGATGTCGGGATGGCATTGGCGGGGACGACTCGCTTGTTGTTACTGGATGAGCCGATGGCGGGTATGGGGCCCGGGGGAACGGTGGAGCTCTCCAAATTGATAAGAGGGCTCAAGGGGAAGCTCACCATCCTTCTGGTGGAGCACGACATGGATGTGATCTTTTCGCTGGCAGACCGGATATCGGTGTTAGTTTACGGCGAGGCCATCGCCACCGGCACGCCCAGAGAGATTCGCGCCAACCCGCAGGTTCAACGCGCCTATCTCGGAGAGCGGTTGTAGTGCTTCGTTTAACCGGGGTGCGGGCCTGCTACGGCTCCACTGAGGTACTGGCCGGTGTCGATCTCGAGATGAGCGAGGGTGAAGTGGTGACCCTGTTGGGCCGAAACGGTATGGGCAAGACCACCGTCGTCCGGGCGTTGATGGGGATGCTGCCGCTGACTGGCGGAAGTATTCAATTCGAGGATAGCGCGATACAGGGCCTACCCAGTTTCTCCGTCGCCCGCCTGGGATTCGGACTGGTACCCGAGGGCCGCCAAATCTTTCCGAATTTGACAGTGCGGGAGAACCTAATAGCCACCGCGGCCAACTATTCGGGATCAGCCGATCCCTACACCCTGGAGCGAGTCACCACAATCTTTCCCAGACTGATCGAACGTATGAACAACTACGGTAATCAGCTTTCCGGCGGCGAGCAGCAGATGCTCTCCATTGCCCGAGCCTTAATGATCAATCCGAAGGTGTTGATCCTCGACGAAGCCACCGAGGGGTTGGCACCGATAATTCGTCAGGAGATATGGCATGGACTCAAACTGCTTAAGGAGCGGGGTGAATCCATCTTGGTCATCGATAAGAATCTGGATGCATTACTGACACTCGCCGATCGCCACTACATCATGGAAAAGGGCCGTGTCGTGTGGTGCGGAGACAGTGGGGCATTGAGCGCCAGTCGAGACCTGCAAAGCCGCTATCTTGGGGTATGAACTTGGCACTTCGCCCGCCGCCTGGTTGGGATTAACCTCCCCAAGAGCGGATCATCACCGGCGGTACAATTTTTGCCACTTCGCAGTTTTCCCCGGGTCCAGCGCGGTCGATGACCAAGAACTCGGCTTCTCTGCCCAGTACCAACAGGGGATAGTGCCAGACTCCCTTTCGATAGTTTATGCCTTGCTTGCCATTGCTTTGGAACAGACGTAGGGCATCCGACTCCGGATATAGCGCCGTTACAACGAGAAACGGGGTCCCCGCGAGGGGGACGAACGCTTGACTGCCCAGAGGGTGGCGTTCCAGAAAGCTGATCTCTAGCGGTTCGGGCCGCGGTCTGGAACGGAAGATGTTGATCACGGGCTCACCGTCCAAGTCTTGGGCATCGATTTTGGTCAGCCCGTGAAATCGATCGGTGTAACCCGCGTTGATGACCTGCGACTTACCGCCGCTATCGATGACTTCGCCAAAGGGGGCAAATGCCTCGCTCGACAACGCTTCGGGAATGAGTACTCTGCGGGTCACGGGTTGGCTGTGTATTACTCGTTCGCGGTACCGGGTCGGTGAAGCTTGCCCCAGACACGCAGCCGGGCTACTCCTCCGTCCGGAAAGATATCCAGGCGGACGTGAGAGACTGGACCCCGTTGGATAAGCGCGTCCGCAAAGCAGTGTAGACGGTTTGCCTCCAGTCGTTGCTTGGGCAGCAGCGCTTCCCAAAACAGGCTTTGGGGGACGAGTTCGGCGGATTCCCGCTCGCGTAGATAGGTGGCTTGCAAGGCGCACTGGTCTGGATAGTTGCCTTTGAAGTGTAGGGTATCCACCTCGATTCGGGAGACCGATCCGGGGTGGGCAAGGGCAATGATCACCCAATCGTGGCCTGGCTCGCGGCGGCGACGCGTTTCCCAGCCATCGCCCATGTTCAGAGCATCTCCCGGAGCGATCAGATTCTCCATGGCACCAAAATGGGCGTCATTGCAGGCCAGTGCCCGGCCTCCGTTTTCCATGGCGGCCAGATCGATCTCCTGGTCCGCCGGCCAAAGCGACCAGTCAGGGCGGACTTCACCATAGACGCGGAGGCGGGCAATGCCTCCATCGGGATAGATATTCAGGCGCAAATGGGTCCAGACCGAATCATTTTGCACCCTGAACAGGTTGTTACAATCACCGCTGAGGGCAACCTGATCGAGCAGAATTTGCCAGGGTGTTGCGGCATCCGGATCGCCGCTAATCCGGCAGGCTTCCACGGAAGCCGCCGGGGGAAAATTACCGGTAAAGTAGCGGGTACAGATGTTGATGCCGCGGATCACGCCCGGCCTGCCAAGCTTAATGACAGCATGATCGTGGCCGGGCGTGCGCCGCCGCCGGGTCTCCCAGCCGTCCATCCATTTGCCATGGGCATCAAACCGATCGGCGATGAAAACCGGATCGGCGGGGTTCAGCATGCGCTCCTTGGCGCCAAAAAACTCGTCGCTGGCGGTTATGACGCAGGCGCCGAGTCTCGGTTGCGCGAGATCTATGCAACCGACCCCGAACGGCCGATGCTCCTTTTCATGCATCTTTATTCCCCGCACCGAATCCCGGGGCTTCCACGGCGGCGCCACTGGACCGGTTGAACTCGTCGATCATCTGGTCCCAGATTTCGGCATAGGCTGTCAATCCTTCCCAGAAGCCGGGATCCCGCCGCCGGTTGAAGTCATCCACGCTAACCCCCTGTTGCTCTACCCAGGTATAGTAGCCGAGATTGAAGATGCGCTCTTTGATGCGGCGATCCGTTTCAACGAAATGGTCTGTCACTGCCCCCAGCAGGTAACGGCCATAGGTTTCGGCGGCCTCCAGTTCGCCAAACTGGCCGGCAAAGTAGCGGTCCCGGGATTTGGCCAACTCGGTGCCGTACATGGCTGCCCCGTCGGTGGCCACGGTGAGCACCAGATCGCGGTTACCCAGTTTGAGATACTTCGATAACTTGATGGCGGCCACTACATTGGCGATGGATGAAAGCCCGAGATTTTCCAAGGCGCCGACCCACCCTTCCGGGACCCCAGTTCGGGCAGTCAGGAACTCCCGCCCGGCTGGAGAATTGAATAGCAGGTTGAGGGTATCGGACGCGGCCTCGGGGACTGCAGTAACAAAATCCGTATTGAACACGTTGTGTATCAAGGGGACATGCTTGTCACCGATACCTTGAATATTGTGCTCGCCAAAACCATTGTAGAGCAGTGTGGGACATTCCAGTGCCTCAACCGCGCAGATGCGCGTCCCTAACCGGGACTTGAGATAGTCTCCGGCCGCCAGGGTTCCCGCGGAGCCGGACGCGCAAACAAATGCGGCTGCACGAAGATCCCCGTCCGAGTTAACGCTTGCAAAGACGCGTTCCAGCGCTGCTCCGGTTACCGTGCGGTGGATGATGTAATTTCCGAATTCATTGAACTGGTTGAGAATGATGTTGGCGTTATCTTTTTCCAGTGTGTTGCAGGCATCGTAAATTTCCTTGACATTACTTTCTGAACCCGGTGTGCGAATGATGTCTGCAGGTTCGGTTACCCAGCGCTGCAACCAGTCGAACCGCTCCTGACTCATGCCCTCCGGCAAGACCGCGACTCCCCGGCAACCCAGAATACGGGAGATGGCTACCCCTCCCCGGCAATAGTTTCCCGTGGATGGCCATATCGCCCGGTGGCGAGTTGGATCAAACGTTCCCGACACCAGCCTGGGCACAAGACAGCCGTAGGCGGCCAGCACTTTGTGAGCCTCGATCATCGGAAAGCGATTACCCAGGGCGACCACAATCTTGGCAGCCACGCCGGTTAGCTCTGAAGGGAGTATCAAGTACCCGGGGACATCGCTTATGCCCCGCCGGGTCGCATCATTGTGCCAATGTACGCGGAACAGATTAAGGGGATCGGCGGTGTCAGGGTCGATGCCGCGCAGGGGCGCGTCGTAGCGTTTCTTAATCGCTAATGGATAGGCCAGTTCAGCGATGCGGGGGAGGCGGATGCCAGAGTTTCGAAAACGTTCCACGGTGCGGCGATAGGCACTTTGGTCGACGATATCGGATGGCAGTCCTCGAAACATGGCAGTAGCTCACTCATAGGGTTAATTACTGGTGGAAGCAGGGCCGTCGGCAGTAATTAGCTGGTACTCTTGAGGCCGGCGGTGCAGGGCAAAGTTGAAAATATTTTGCTGAATCTCTTGGCAGCGATCGAGATCGCAGGACGCCATGATCAGCTCGTCATCCAGGGTCGAGCATTGGGCGACAATTTCGCCGGTGGGCGCGATGATGCAGCTTTGACCGATCAGATCGCAACCCTCTTCTTTACCCGCCTTGGCCACCGCGACCACCCAGGTGCCGTTTTGATAAGCGCCTGCCTGGAGTACCAGGTGATTATGAAACCCCTGGAGATGGTCGTGCTCGGGGGCCGGGGGATAGTGGACGGGGGTATTGTAGCCGAGCATGACCATCTCCACGCCCTGTAAGCCCAACACCCGAAAGGTTTCCGGCCAGCGCCGGTCGTTGCAGATACACATTCCCACGCGGCCGCCGAAGCAAGAGAACACCGGGAAACCGAGATTGCCATGCTCGAAGTATCGCTTCTCTAGATGCTGGAAGGGACGCCAGGGCTCGTGCTCTCGATGTCCTGGCAGGTGGATCTTGCGGTATTTACCGACAATCTTGCCGTCCGGGCCCACCAGGATGGAGGTGTTGAACCGGTGCAGTGCTTGGCCCTCCTGGATCAGTTCCGCGTAGCCCAAATAGAAACCCACTCCCAGGGAAGCTGCCAGGTCGAACAGCGGCTTGGTTTCCGGACCGGGCATTTCCTGCTCGAAAAAGCCATCAATCTCCGCCTGATCTTCGAAGTACCAGCGGGGAAAGAAGGTGGTCAAGGCCAATTCGGGAAATACCACCACATGGGCACCCGCCGCCTTGGCTTCCCGCATCAGCTCGATCATGCGAGCCACGGCGGAACGCCGGGATTCGTTGCGGGCAATCGGTCCGAGCTGGGCAGCGGCGGTCTTGAGTATTCTCGACATTCAAATCGCCCTGTTCAGTAACACATGCAACAGCACATTGGCACCCGCCGCCAGCGCTTCCGGCGAGGTATATTCGGTCACGTTATGACTGATGCCGTGGCGTGAAGGCACGAATACCATGGCCGTGGGACAGTTGGGTGCAAACATCTGGGCATCATGTCCGGCACCAGACGGCATGCGGCGGCAAGTCAATCCCATCCGCTCTGCGGTCTGTTCGACCAAGCCGATCATATCCCCATCAAACGCCACTGGCTCGAACCGTGCGAGCTTGCGGTTGCTCACCAAGACGCCTTCCCGCGCCGCCGCTTGGCGAATGAATGCCTCCATATGTCGTTCGGCTTCTCGCAGCAGGGATTCGTCTGTGTTGCGCAGATCCAGTGTGAGCAATGCCTCGCTGGGGATGACATTGACCAGGTTGGGTAACAGCCTGATCATACCCACGGTGGCAACCTGGCTACCTCCCATCGTTTTTGCCAGATTTCGCGCCTCCGTACTGATTGCCGCCGCCAGATAGCCGGCATCATGGCGTAAGTGCATGGGAGTGGTTCCTGCGTGATTGGAGGTTCCGGTAATTCGGTATTCCGACCATGAGATCCCCTGCACGCCCGTCACCGCGCCGATGGCAAAGCCTTCCTGTTCCAGGACCGGGCCCTGTTCCACGTGCAGTTCGACATAGCAATGAGCGCGCAGTCGATTTACCTCGGTATCTCCGGCATAACCAATTCGTTGTAACTCAGCCCCCAGAATACAGCCATTGATATCGGTGACCGCCAACATCTCTTCCAGGTCCAGGGCACCTTGATGAACACCGCTGCCCAGCATGTCCGGCGCGAATCGTGCTCCTTCTTCATTGGTGAAGAAACCGACCGCCAACGGGTGACGGGTATCAATGCCGGCATCATTCAGTGTTTCGATTACTTCCAGCCCGGCCAATACGCCAAGCGATCCATCGAATCGCCCACCGGTGGCTACTGTATCAATATGAGAGCCGGTCATCACCGGTGCCAACTCCGGTTGTCCGTCCCGTATACCGACGACGTTACCGATCCGGTCAATGGTCACGCTCAGGCCCAGGTCACGCATCCAACCGCAGACCAGGTTCCGGGCTTCGCGGTCCGTATCACTCAGGGCCAACCGGCACACGCCATCACCTTCGATAGCCCCGATCTCCGCCAACCGGGCGATACGCCGGGAGAGCCTGGCGCCATCAATCCGTAGCCCGGGGTACGCCGATGAGGGAGTAATCAACCGCGACATATTTCCTCCGGCCTACTGCCAACGATCCCATGATAGGTATCGGGATCCGATGCTCCCTCGGTGCCGAATACCAAGATTCTGCTGTGCTCATCCATACACAGTTCCTGTCTGGCTGCGGCATTGCCGGCCGTAGCCAGCAACCCGGCAAGTCCGGCAACTCCGGATTCTCCGGCTACCAGCGGTCCATCGCCATAACGGTCGTTTGCCAACAGCCGCATGCTGTCCGCCGCGGCATCATCATCAATCTGCAGGGCGGCGTCGGCGCCGGGTAGCAAAACCTTCCAGGCCAGGTGGGAGATCTCGCCACAGGATAAACCGGCCATGATGCTATCCAAGGGTCCTGTTGCCGGGGTGGGGCGTCCCATCTTCAGGCTGAGGTACCAACAGGCGGCCGAGTGTGGCTCAACCAGTATCGAGAGCGGCCGCTGGCTGCCGTGGATACGCCAGAAGTGGGCCACCACCGCAGCGGCCATTCCCCCGACGCCCGCTTGCAGAAACAGGTGGGTAGGGGGCTCGCGGTATGGTAGTTGTTCAATCGCTTCGGCCGCCATCAACGTGTAACCTCTCATCACGTTGAGGGGAGCTTCCGTCGATTCGCCGTGGGAGGTATCGGGAATGACATACCACCCCTCACGATTAGCTGCTGGCTG
>JAGRGP010000076.1 GCA_020445415.1 Gammaproteobacteria bacterium
ACAACCCACGCCAATCTAATCCAAATACAATGACGATCCCCAAACCTATCGAATATTGCCATCCACCCTATCTCCCACAGACGTCTGCCGACAAGTAGGCTGTATCATCCGAAGTGATTGCTAGCCTCTCCAATTATATTGTCATGTTGCGGACAGACCATGAGGTAAGTGCCAAGCTCACTGACAAATCGATTCAAAAAGGCTGTCCGAACGACGTGCCAATCTCAACCGAACCGATATACCCACCCTGACGAGCACACGAGTTTCCCCTCAGCTCAATCGATGAGAGTCACGATTGTGCATTAACCTTGGCGTAATGACATTCTCGTACCTAGGCAATTTGGCGCGAAAACCACTGGGCACGTGGAAAACGACATAAACCCCAATGCCGCACGATTTTCCATCGATTGAGGCAGGTTATCTTTTGGAGGGCAGTCCGATTTCTCCCTGTTGCAATCCCTTCAGGAGCGAATCGAACTACCGCTTGAATTGGTTGATCAGATTGCCCAGCCGCCGGATTGCTCCGACCATGTCGTCGACAGCCATGGCACTCTCCTGGGCGCCCCGGGAGGTAGACTCAGCAACACTATTAATATTGACGATACTTTGATTAATGTCTTCCGCTACGGCCCTTTGCTCCTCGGAAGCCGTGGCAATCTGATGATTCATGTCGTTTATGTTGTCGATTGCGCTGGAGATAGTATTGAGGGCAACACCAGCCTTGGCCGCTAGTTCGACACTGCTCTCCGCTTGATTCCGGCTATGATCCATAACATTGACCGCCTGCTGGCTGCCAGACTGAAGCATTTCGATCATCTCTTCGATTTCCCGGGCAGACTCGGTAGTGCGACTCGCCAGTGTTCGTACTTCGTCAGCCACAACTGCGAACCCACGCCCGTTCTCGCCCGCACGCGCGGCCTCGATAGCTGCGTTAAGGGCTAGCAGATTAGTTTGCTCGGCGATACCCTTGATAACATCCAAAACCTTGACAATGCTTGTACTCTGCTCGGAAAGTTTTTCGATAACTCCCGCAGCCTTTTGCACCTCATTGGCCAACGCATTGATAGCGGAAATAGTCTGCTCCACGACCTTGCCTCCAATGCTCGTCTCATGCTGCCCGGCCGCAGCGGATTCAGCAGCCAGTGCCGCACTGCGCGCGATCTCCTGAACCGTGGCAACCATTTCGGTCATCGCCGTCGCCACCTGTGTAAGTTCATTTTGTTGTACTTCCACCCCTCGATGGGCCTGCTCGGAGGTAGTAGATGTCAAACTGGCGGCCGAATAGAGCTTCCCACTTGTATCCGCCAAACGGCCAACAATGGCATTGATCTGTGAGTTCTGCATCTTCAGAGCCAACATAATCTGACCGAACTCGTCATCACGTCCGGTATATATACGGCGCATAGCCGGTTGATCGTAAATGTCCTTCGCCAACCCGATGATCCCTCGCATCGGAGTCATCAGCCAGGCATTGACCGCCGCGATTAAAAAGGCAGTAATAATGAATCCAGCATAAGCAAACGAGACAAGAGGCGGGAAATAAGAAAAGACCAGTGCCGGCAGCAGCGCCAGCGAGTTACCGATAATCAGCTTAGCCGTCAATCCCAGTCCCGCGAAAAGGCGTGTACCAATCTTACGTCCAGCTAACAAGCGTTTATAGATTGACTCCGCCCTATCCACTGCTGCCCTATCTGGTTGGTATCGGACGGACTGATACTCCACAGTGGCACCGTCCGTCTGAATGGGCATAACAAAGGCGTCCACCCAATAGTGGTCACCGTTCTTGCAACGATTCTTTACGATCCCCATCCAGGGCTTGCCTACTTTCACGGTGCTCCACAGGCTTTCGAACGCAGCGGGAGGCATATCTGGATGCCGAACCATATTGTGATTTTTTCCCATCAATTCTTCGGACGAAAAACCACTGATTTCGACAAAATCTCGATTGATGTAGGAGATCGCTCCCTTGAGGTCGGTAGTGGAGAGGATAATCTGATCTGGGCGGACCATTTGCTCGTTGTTCGTCACGGGATGATTGATCTTCATAGGTCCTCAGTCCATAAAAATTTGGGGCAAACATGGAAGCTCTACCGACTTCCGGCTACCAACCAATAACGGCAATACCGGGGAATTCTTGAGCTACAGGTCATTAGTTCCACAAACCACCGGCTGCCGTCCAGAAACGCCAGGACACCACGTTCACGGCCGGCGGATACTGCTCCCCCTCTCCCATCGATTCCTAATCCACCCGGTTAACCGCCTGTGCGACATCAGATGGTACTGAACGGTAGATTTCCTATACTCAGCTAGAAAAGAATCGAGAGCGGAGTCCACTGAAAATGACGGGAACACGGCAGGCAACCCGGAATCACCGCCACCAGCCTTCCGGTACCGTATGGCGCGGAAGCGCAGCTACCCAGTGCGATTCGGTGCTGGAGATATTAAGGGCTCCTGCCAGACAACCGGCACGAGGCATGAGCCAAAACGGCAAAATCTCGTTCCTTGGTACGCCCTCTCCGTCGCTGCTCGGCCATGAAGTGGTTCATGCCGCGCAGCAACACCTTGGATCCGTTACCGGCGGAGCATCCCCTCGCGGTCAGCTTGAGGCGGAAGCTGCCCGCCTGGGACCCCGCGTGGCAAATGGTGAACCGGTACGCATTGGGCTTCCTGCCGTCCCCCAACAACCACTGTACGGCAGTGATCCAGATAAAACCTATACCTCCACGGTGGGCTTGGTTACCGATGACGAATACATCAAAGCCGCCCACGAATTCCACCAGAAGTGGGGGTACAAACCCATCAATGCCGCGTCGTTGGAGGAAATTACCGAAGATCTCGCCAAAGGTACGGGAAAGCTGGCCAGGATACGTATCGTTTCCCACGCGTCACAAATCGCGCTTTACATGCAATTCGCAAAGGGTGGACCGGACGCTGTCCTGGAAGAAGAACTGAACGCCACCACACAAACAGAAGCCGAACAGGCCGGAGTAGATTTTACCGCGGATTACAGCAACGACGAGGCAAAGAAGCAATTTCGCGACGGGATAATCAGCAGCGACTCAAAACTCGCCAAACGCCTCGGAATCACCTCAGAATCGATATCAAATACCTATGTGGATCAACTATTCCGGTGGCTGGTCAACCGCCATCGACTGACCCAGGTTCCCGGAGTGACAGCGGCGGAACGAAATCTAATCCTGCCGGCGGTAAACCGTCAGGTGAACGCGGCCAAGGTGGTTGCCAAGAGCAATGGGGGCGGTTCCGACGAGGATTTGCAGGCCCTGGAAAAATTTGTAACCGATCATGTATTTTCGTGGAGCGCGCTGGGCGACAATGACGGCCTAAAAGAGACCCTAGACCGTGCCTCAAGTACCCATGGCGCGTTTGCGTCCCGGGACTTCGCTTTAAAACAAAGCCGCATGCGTGGTCGTTTCGACGAAAACAGCGTGATCGAGGTGCGTGGCTGCGCTCTCGGCCAGAGCAAAAATTACATGGAGGCCGTACAGAATTACTTTGGGGGAGCCGGAGGAAAACCCGGAGTGACTGCTCCCAAGTGGTATCAGTATTTTGGACGAATCAAATTACTCAGGATTCCAGACGACGACCGGCAGATCATGCTGCGCTGGAGCAAATGGAAGGGGGGTAGCGCCGATCTACGAGCCAGCTTCAAGAAGTGGGCGCCGGTATTCGCTCCGGGAACAAAGCTACCGGATAAACCAAACTGGAATGACTTCGCCACCTACCTGAGGGCCGGCCATGGACTCCCCATACAGGGTGGTTCCACGCTACTTGTGCTCGAAGATCTTCAGGACGCACAGATCATCGATTGGTTCACTAAGCACGACTTGCGCCTAACCTCTGCCAAGGCGATAGAGAATCAATTTACCGTTAAGCCCCACAAAGAATTTGAGGCTAAAAGCAATCTGGTCGAATGGCTGCAGGAGCAGTATACAGACAAACCGAAAGAGCGAGTCTGGGCCTATGATTCTCGTTGGTCATCCCTGTTCGAAACGCTACCGGGAAGCAAGTAGTGCGCTGACCGGATATCCGCGACGCACACACCCAGCTCCAGTTCCCCTTAACGATGGCGTCTTCCCGCCACGAGATATCCTTAATTGAGATTGGCCAGCGGTATCCATGGCCGAACGGTTAGCCTGCCCCCGTATACAGGGGTTTCTTTCCTGGTCCGTCGCTGATTGTCAGGATGTTTTACAGTTGATGGCACTTTTCAGGAAAAACCTACCGAAAATAAGTCCTTATTCGGACTCTACTTCCTGAACTACAAATCGAATCACGCTATTGCCGTGACTTCCAGTAACGAAAGTTTTTTTTCATGGTTTGCATAACCTACTTTCTGATGATTTTTTACATCGAAAACAAGATAATTCATTACATTTCATCCATTCGCTTTGATTTAAAAGGAAATATTTTTCTGGCATGGGAACTGCTTATATGTGACGCAATTCACATTTTTAGAGGAAGTATTCATGCAGTTCCTGAAAAACCCAAAAAACATTCTCGGCGCTATCGCACTGATTGGGGCGCCCTTCTTTTCCGCCCCCCTGAATGCGGACCCACTCCCCGTCTGGGACAGCACCTGGACGCAGTTTGCCGTTGATGATGGTATCGTAGGTCCTGGTGGCGGAGGACAGGCTTTCGACGCCGAATACTTTTTCTATTCATTGAACGGGACACAGTTGTCGATTGGCCTGCAGACCGGCTTTGATGTCGTATCGGGTCAACAAGCCTACTCAGGTAGAGATTATTTTGCGGGTGATCTGGCCATCTCGTTCGACGGTGCCCCAGGATACGAGTTCGGTGTGGACTTTGGGCTTCTCACCAAGGATTACTTCTTACAAATCGTTGATACCGGCTCAAATACGGGAATTGACGATGGGGGCATCTATAAAAACGTGGCTTGGAATAGCAATGTGGTTCCCGCTCACGCGGGTTCGGCTCCCTTTGCACTTGATGGCGGTGACAGGATAGTCGGTGCAAACTTCAGCCAACAATCGGGCTCGGGTACAGCGGGCGGCAATACCAGTTACTTTCGCATCGTATCTTTTGATTTGGCCTCCCTGGGCATAGACTACTCAAACCCGATCGAGATGGATGCCCATTGGACGATGTCGTGCGGTAATGACACGATCAATGGCGGTGCTACCCTAACTGTCAGAGAGCCCGGCCCATCGATTCCAGAACCCGCTTCCGTAGTGTTGCTGGCAACTGGACTGTTAGGATTATTCGCCAGGCGCAGACTGCAATAACACGAGTCCCATAACCACCGGACAAACAACCAGGTTAACCTTCAAAGCGGCTGAACTTGATCAGCCGCTTTTTCCCCTAGAGTTATCGAAAACCATCCCGGCATTACCCACACCAAAACTCCCAGACATCACCCGCCGTCCAGGCGTCACGCAACCGTCTCTCCGGGTAGGGCCCGTTGAATGGACTCTCTCGTATCTTCAACCACTGCTTCTGTCATTGCATCTCCGGTCTGGAAGCCCTTATCCATTTCCAGTTAGCTTGGTAAATTAGCATCCAAGTATTGGCTAGTTTGGCTGGTCACTTCAAAGGCGCGGTCTGCCATTCTAAGATGGCAGCCAGTCAACGGGCTGAGGACCGAAGCGTATCGGTCTCGTATGCAGTGGATCCGTTCTATCATTTTATTGTCAGATAGTTTTAGCCGAGACAATTTGGGTATCTAGACCATGGTTTCCTTAAAAATTCCCCTATTCTGGGCGGTGATAGCTAGCCTCTTGGCCACTGGATGTGCCTCGCCGGTCCCCGACTTGATCAAAAAGCCTCCAGTAGATGATATCCGGGTTGAAGAGGTCCAAACCAATCCCCACCGTTACACCGGCTCAACCGTTCGCTGGGGTGGCTCCATCATCCAAGTTGAAAACTTGAGAACTACAACGCTGATAGAAATCCTGTCCCGCCGGCTTCTTGATGGAGGACAGCCGGTCACTGAAAATGACAGTCAAGGGCGATTCAAGATTATCCTCCCGGGTTTTGCCGAACCCGGGAATTTCCCCAAAGACCGTCTGCTTACAGTCAGGGGAAAGGTAACCGGCGTGGTCCAGGGAAACGTTGGCGCCTACCTATACACTTACCCGTTAGTTGAATCCGAAGGTTACTACCTGTGGCCCGAGGAACGGGAGTACCGCTATTATGATCGCTACGACCCGTTCTATTATCCTTGGTATCCCTATCGGTGGTATGGATATCCCTATTACTGGTATTAGCAATATGCAGCGCTACCTTCTACTCCTGGTCCTACTTTTCATTCTGTCCGCCTGCACTACCGCCGGGAAGCGGCAGGTAATGGGAGAACGGGAGATATCCCCAGCCATCGTGGTGGAGGAAGGCCGTAAACTACCGGATACCGTCCTCGAATGGGGAGGGACCATCGTAGATTCACAGAATCTGCCAACAACTACCGAGATCCGGATCCTGGCCTACCCATTGCAAGAGGATGGTCAGCCCGAAACCGAAAAACCTACTACCGGCCGATTTATCGCTATCGTTCACGGTTACCTGGAAACTGCTGACTATCGGGCGGGAAGGCAGGTGACTTTGAGCGGCAAACTGAGGGGAATTCGCGACGGAAAGGTTGGTGAGGCCGATTACCGGTTTCCGGTGATCGAAGCCGATGAACTCATGCTGTGGCCACTCCCCTTAGGCTATCCCGACCGCACGGGCGTTCATTTTGGATTTGGGTTGGGATCGGGGGGGTGGTCCGGGGGTAGTATAGGCATCGGCTTTGGCTTTTGATACAGATTTTCGTATTTGGACAAGCCGATCAGATGGCAAGGCCCGGCAAATGCTCGACACGGTTGCGTCCATTGGCTTTGGCGGTATAGACCGCACGGTCCGCTGACTTGATCAAATTCTCGTAGCCCGTCATCCCGGGTAACCGCTCTGCAACACCGACACTAATACTTCCCAACCAAATCCCAGTCCCCGCAGGGACTGCCATATCCGCCACAAGATTTCTCACCTTTTCAGCAATCTTCATTGCACCGGACAGTGGTGTATTGGGCAGGATAACCAAAAACTCGTCACCACCGAGCCGCGCTACAAAATCATCAGTACGGAAGTATTGAATAAGCCGTCCGGAAAGCTCCTTTAACACAACGTCACCGGCATCATGCCCATACCGATCGTTGATCTGCTTAAACCCATCCGCATCAATCATCGCACAAGCCAGTGGAGTGCTACTTTTACTGGATTCTTCCCATACCAATTTAAACTGCTGGAGTGCGTGGCGACGATTCGGAAGACCAGTCAATTGGTCGGTTGTCGCTATTCTCTCCAGGCGCTGATTCGCCCTGAACAATTCCCTGGTACGCTCGTTCACCTTCTGGTCCAGGGTGCGATTCAGCTCCATCAGCTGGCTATTGCGTTCCCGTACCTGAAGGAAGAGTCCATTCAGTGCCGCTAATAGTGGTCCCGTTGCACCTTCCTCATGCTCGGTTACCCGGGAGAACGCGATATTGGCCGGCTTACCCTGCTCAATTAAACGTAACTGTTTGACCATAATTTGGTCCGAACCAAGAATATGATAGGCAAGCCAGTGAATCAGAAATTTCAATAGCGAGGAAACCGAATCCACGTCGTCTGGAGAGGCAGTGGATTGCATCGCAGTTACGTCCTCCAGGAAGCCTTCGTGCTCCTGGCGATGCATGTCAAGATGCCGCCTATCGATTTGCCGATGCAGCATCAGTTTCTCTTCTTCCTGAAAGTGATATTGAGCATAGTTCACCAATTCTTGAAACGTATGCTCAACCGCGCTGCCGCTCATGCGAACTGGCTCGGCTAAATGATCTCCCAAGTCGTTGATTAGATTAACCAGTTGCTGGTGCTGACCATCCACTCGGTCAATACCGGTAACGAATTGCTTACCCCAAGTAAATGCTCTCAACGTATGCCTCTTTTTCTTCTTGAAACGTTGATTGGCTGCATCTCGCCAAATCCAGGGTCCTAAAGGGCTACTCAACCACTCGGGTAGCTGGTATGCGACGTATTGTATTTCGAGCCGGCGCTCCGTAGATCACGACACCTGAGATCATTCACCTATAACGATCAATACATCCCGGGAGGCGCGCCTCTCGCTCTCATCAATAAACGCCACCCAATGGACCACCCGACTCACCCTCTACAGAACCCGGAAGATCATTCCTACGCTGATAAGGTTGGCTGAATCCTTTCAGATTTGCAAGATCCAACGGATCTAGTCAGATAGGATTAACGCAAGCTATGTAGAATAGGAAACGCCACCCCGGAGAACATCAGGGCCACGCCTTGAATGGACGGCGCAACCGCCACACTCAGATCGGTTACCCATAGTCGAGTCACTGATGAACAGCTCATATTTACCGCCATACACGCCGATATCGGGTGCCAAAAAAACAACCTGCCCGCCAGGGCTAAAGCAAACAATAGCGAGCCGGCACTACGCCAGAGAACGGCGATAAGCCAATATGGAGTTCGCTATGAAAATGAGCAGGGCACCACACCACCCAGATAGCGTGAGAGCCGGATCCCCAACGAATAGCGGACCCAGCAGAGCCGCCATCAGTATCCTACTAGACGATATGATCGAACCCTCCACCGCGGTCACAAAAAGAAATCCGTAAGTCAGCAAATACTGACCCAAAACACCAACGGCCGAGCAACAAAAAAGAAAAAATAATTCCTTCCAATTAGGCCAAAATATGCTGTCACTAAACAACAGAAAAATCAGCAAAGATCCTAAGCCAAACATAAAAAAAAGAATGGTTTGGGAATCATGATATCGCCTGCTTAGGTTGAGAGTAATCATCGCCAACGATGCGGTCATACCTGATACGAGCCCCCAAATGTTTTCCCACTTCATACCGATCTCGCCAGGGAACAGGATCAGCCAAATACCGACGAATGCCACCCCGAGGACAAAGAGCACAAAGGCGTCTCGCTGATCCTTGATCAGGAACCAGGCAAACAAGGCCACAAACAACGGATAGGTCATGTTGAGTATGTTGGCCTCGGCCAAGGATCCAACCTCTACCGCCTTATAGAAACAGAACACGGCAATGGTGTTGGTCAAGGTGCGACCCAGAAGCAAATCGTACCTGCGGGGACGTAGTCGGGATCGGGTAACTAACAGGGTAAGACAGACGATACAGAATCCCAAAAAGAATCGTGAAAATACGAAGTAGGGAGTTTCAATAACGACCTGGGACTCTGCCCACCGAATTATGGCCGTGGCAAGATAAAAACAGAATGCTGAGACAAAGACGGCAACCCAACCGCCCACTTGGCTGGAAAAAGTCTCACGTACCTTGGTTGGCATCGGTCTTCAATGAACCCAGCTCTCCTGTCTACCAGTACAGAGACACTCCAAGACTGGGCATACTCCCCCCTTTGATGCTGACCCTGAAAACCAGCTTATTCGTTTGGACTGCTTATTCTTTCATCGCGTAAAAACTGAAATGGAGTTTACGCAAGGGATCCGGCACGCGGGGTATTGGCTTTTCCCAATACACCGGCCTAACAAAATTTGGCCGGTTCAGCTGCAGGGCGTGCTTCCACTCCTGCTCCACGTACTGGGATTGGCTTGCGTTTCTAGACCAATACAACTGAAACAGATCGGCGTCATCAATCATTTTTATCAGCCGCTGATTCCATTGCTCTCCGCTGCGCAAATCGAGTTGATCACGAATGAATATGGTGCCAAGTGTACTCGCCGCTGCGGTTATACGATCGATAACTTCCCCATCTTTATGGGAGTATGAGACAAACACTCGTGAATACAGGTGAGGCCGACCTTCCACCAACGATGTGGATATTTGTTCCGCTTCGTCAGTAATAAAGATGGATATGGAGATGGTGCCAACAAGAAGCGACTCAACGTAAATATGAATTGCGCCATTTATGGCCTTATCTACCTCTATCTCCTCGGCATCGCTGGGGGCTCGAATTCGGAATTCGACACATGCCAGATCTTCATACCAGTTACAACCATACACGCTTGGATTGACCGTAAAGCCCGGAATCTCAGGCACAATCCGCACCTCCGCCCCCTTTCTCAACTGGCCTACCGAGACGGTCTTCTCGCGCATCCTTTGTTGATCCCCCACTCGCCGGCTAGCATCCATTTTCACGACTTCCAATAGATTTTCTCGGTAAAGATACACCAGAAGAGGGTTCCATACATCGGGAGCCACCTCTTTCGGAGAGTAGGCTGTAAACTTAACTGTCTCTGCTTCCGATACCCGGGGCTGTTGTCGCTGCTGTTGCTGCTGCTGTTGCTGTTGCTGCTGTTGCTGCTGTTGCTGCTGTTGCTGCTGCTGTTGCTGTTGCTGTTGCTGTTGCTGCTGTTGCTGCTGTTGCTGTTGCTGCTGTTGTTGCTGCTGCTGTTGCTGTTGCTGCTGTTGTTGCTGCTGTTGTTGCTGCTGCTGTTGTTGCTGCTGCTGTTGTTGCTGTTGTTGCTGCTGTTGCTGCTGTTGCTGTTGGATACGAGGCGCAGGGGGTTCGGGAAGAAAGGGGCCCAATACCTTGGCTACCACCTGACGCTCAGGAGAATCATAGTAGCGGAAATAGATCTGACTGAGAATAAACCGACCCAGACGCATTGAATTACCTTGCATATCCTGATGCTGCATCCATGTAATTAGCACATCAAAAACACGCTCGGGAGAAACTCCCCACCGATATACTCGTTGCTGTTGTTGCTGTTGCTGCTGTTGCTGCTGTTGCTGCTGTTGTTGCTGTTGTTGCTGTTGTTGCTGTTGTTGCTGTTGCTGCTGTTGCTGCGGACCGATAAAAGAGGCCATAACCATGAGTGCGCGGGCCGCACTTGATCGCAAAGTGGAATTCCTGGCCACCAAAAGCGCCACCAGGGGTGATACAAGGGGTTCACCCGAGGCAAATGGTACCGTCCGGCCTTGCTGTCCGAATCGCCATGCGATAGCGGTTACTACCTCGGCAATGCGGATTTTAACCGTATCGGAAGACTGCCCGAGACCGCCGGCTAAGCGAGGTAGCACTTCATGCCCCTGGGCAATCAATCTGTACGATGCAGCCTCCCAATCCATCTGAGATCCAAGCCGGCGCAATTCTTCCACGAACTGCTCGTCTTCACGCGAAGCAACCATCTCGTCCCCCCTTGCACTTCCTTGATCTTCCGGTGCATCAGACTTCTGGCTCAACCCGACGCCGCCCCCGTGGCGGTTTTTCACATCCACGCTTACCTCCGCGGAGGTTAAGACAACTCCACCAAATTTGACGATATTCTCGTAAAAATCGGCGAGACGAGCCTGGACAAACGCTTCACTCCCTTCGATGTCAATTTCATGCTCACCGTGACGAATTCTGACTTTTGTCATATTGATATCCCCCAACACATGCTGTCTCTTTATCGAGAATAGCACGAGTTTCCTAACCCAGTGGTACTGACACCAATGCCTTCAATACACGCCTTCTAACCCTTGGTAAACGATTCGAAATTACTCCGCCACGCACCCGGTCCGCATTGAATTTTTGAGCGCTCCTAGCGCCAACTATTATCCCATGCCTCTATTACGGCGACCCAACATATCCTTACCGCCGTGCTCGTGAACTTACCGCTGAGCCGTAGGGTATAGCCTTAGAATACCTCCCGATTCACTTTGCCCGAAGCCCCACTACCGGGAGAAAGACCGCATAATGATTGAAAGAACAGAGAATGATACCCTGGGACTATCTAGATAGAGGGCCAAGCTAGCCTGGAATTATCCATGCTTGGCAGTATCGAAAGGGCATATTCTGCGTTTACCCCATAGTTCGTCCCGCTGCCAAGCCGCACAAACCGCCGCCGCTATTCAAAATCTCGGACGATCGTTTCCAAATGCCTCTCAGCATGCAGGCAAGCAATGGGGGATACAATAGGGGTGTATCAATTCGCTCTGTCGACCGCAAAGATCCGGACAACGCCAAAGCCCCCTACCCATCTCCATCCCCGAGCGCGAGCAACGACGCATTGCCGCCCGATGCGGTGGTATCGGTACTGATCACTCTTTCGACGATCAGCATCTCACTGCCGGCCTCCGAGGTTACCAAAGCGACCCTCGTCCCTTCCCTGGCAGCAAGAATCGTTCGATATCGGGATTTGGTGGAGCTGTCACCGTCATACATGGCTAGTGAGATATCGGATTCCCCTAATTGCTGCTCGGCGGTCCCGCCTTCCGAATCAACGAGTAAATTGGCCAACTGCGACTTCCTGAACGCACCCACAATATCCTGAATATGAGACACTTCCGGTTGAGATGGCAACCTCACCAAATTACCGGCCCACAAACTTCGGAATATTTGAACCACCAGGGACCTGACCGGATCGTCCCCACCACCGAGACAAAGGACTATCCCCCTGCCGTGGAGACTCAGCTGGTTCTTCTCACCTGTTGGCCCCGGCAGCAGTATGGGCTGGAATGACAATTCGCGGTCCATCTGGCAGGCGGAATAAGCATACTGAGAAAGCGGTTCCGGCAAGTAACTCATTACGGTATTCAGTAGCGTTGGACGTCCAGTGTATTGGCTCCATAACTGCTGGGATCTCGCCGGGCTATGCGATTCCTTGAGGCTCTTGAGTATCGTGACATCTAACGTGAATTGTGTGTCACTCACGGGCTTCCCTTCGCCCGGCCGGTCGATGGCCGGCATGGCCTTACGATAGAATCTGCGCAGATAGCGAGGACCACCTGCCTTTGGGCCGGTACCTGAAAGTCCTTCCCCTCCAAAGGGTTGTACCCCCACCACTGCACCGATCTGGTTACGGTTAACATAGATGTTGCCCACATGGGCAGAGCGGCAAATTTGATTGACACGCGTATCAACGCGACTGTGTATTCCCATCGTCAACCCATATCCGCTGCTGTTGATTCGATTGACGAGCTCATTCAGGCCGCTAGCCTTAAACGAGAGGACGTGAAGCACAGGCCCAAATATCTCTTGCTTCAATTCATCCAGACTAGCGAGACGAAATGCGATTGGCGACACGAAATATCCGTCCGGTACCGACGGGGGGAGCCCGACCTGAAACAACAGACGTCCTTTTCGTATCATCCGCTCACAGTGGCTGGTTATCGTTTTTCTCGCCTCTTCATCGATAACCGGACCAACATCGGTTGACTCTTCCCAGGGGTCACCGATCACCAGCTCCCGTGCGGCACCCTCCAACATCTCCATCAGCGGCTCCATGATCTCTTCTTGAACACAGAGAATTCTCAGTGCTGAACAGCGCTGACCCGCGCTCTGAAAAGCTGAGGCAACAATATCCCTAACCGCCTGTTCCAGCAGCGCCGTTGAATCCACGATCATCGTATTCAACCCACCGGTTTCCGCAATCAGGCAACAATCTGGGTCCGCATTAGCGGCAAGCGCCTTATCAATGACCATGGCTGTTGGTAAAGAGCCGGTAAAACAGACACACTTAACCAGCGGATTTGAGGTCAATGCGCGCCCCACCGTGGCACCGTTGCCGGGAACAAGCTGCAGAACATCTTTAGGTACACCTGCCTGATGCATCAGTTCCACCGCGCGGGCTGCAATAAGTGGGGTCTGCTCCGCGGGTTTTGCCAGCACCGGGTTACCACAAACCAGCGCCGCGGCAATCTGCCCAGTAAAGATTGCCAGTGGAAAGTTCCAGGGAGAAATGCAAACAACAGGACCCATGCCCCGCACATTCCCGGCACCCAGCTTTTCACGGGCTTCGGCAGCATAGTAACGGCAGAAATCGATCGCTTCACGGATCTCCAGAACTCCGTCCAACCGAGTTTTTCCAGCCTCCAGGGTAGCCAGGGCTATCAGTTCAGCCCGGTTATCCTGATACAGGTCTGCGACTTTCTCCAGGATCGCGGCTCGCTGTTCGACATCGCAAGCCGACCATCCGGTAAAGCTGCTTTGAGCAATTTCAAAAGCCTTTTTAGTGAGACCTTCATCTGCCTCGACTACTTCACCAATCTTTGTGAATTTGATTGTAGGTGAGAAGACGGGCTTGCCGGCAGCCTGGATATCCTGACCACTAATCATCGGTGCGGCCTTCCATTGCCGATCCTTGTACTGCACCAAGGCATCGCTGAGCGCTTCCGCTTGCAACGGAAGATTGAGATTGAGGCCACGCGAGTTGGTACGTTTTGCACCATAAAGATTGCCGGGCAACGGGATTCGAGGATTGACAGGTACAGCTAACGACCCGATTGCAGCTAACGGATCCGATACGAGTTTTTCAACGGGGGTGTTTCCATCCATCAACTTGTTCACGAATGAGCTGTTGGATCCGTTTTCGAGCAATCTTCTCACCAGATAGGCGAGCAAGTCCTTATGCACGCCCACCGGCGCATAGATTCTGCAAGGGACTTTGTGATTTGCAACCAGCAGTCGATGCAAGGTCTCACCCATTCCATGCAGACGCTGAAACTCAAATGTCTGTCGAGGTTCCGCCATTTCAATCACCGCGCTAGACGTATGGGCATTGTGTGTCGCGAACTGAGGATAGATAACATCCGACGCATTGAGCAGTTGTTGCGCGCAGCTAAGGTAGGATACGTCGGTTGATAGCTTTCTGGTAAAGACAGGGTAGTTATCCATTCCAAGAACCTGAGCCTGTTTGATCTCATAGTCCCAGTACGCGCCTTTTACCAATCGAACCGTGATTTGCCGATTTAATGATGCCGCCAACTCCGCCAGCCATTCAATGATCAGGGGCGCCTGTTTCAGGTATGCCTGCACGACAACCCCAAAACCCCTCCATCCGGCCAATTCCGTATTTCTCATTACCGCTTCGATTACATCCAATGACAGGTCGAGCCTATCAGCTTCTTCCGCGTCAATGGTAAAGCCAATATTGGCGATACAGGCTTGTTTTGCCAGTATCCCCACGCGCTCTACCAACTGATCCATTATCTGCGAGCGCTGGACGTACTCGTAGCGTGGATGTAGTGCGGATAGTTTTATTGAAATTCCCGGATTGGCATGGACATCTTGGCAGGTTGCCGTAACGGCTATAGCGCGTATTGCATCGGAATAGGCCTTAAAGTACTTATCCGCATCTTTAGCGGTTCTGGCGGCTTCTCCCAGCATATCGTAAGAATACCGATACTCTTTGTTCGATCCCCTTTGCGATTGGCCAAGAGCTTCCTCGATATCTCTGCCTAGCACAAACTGCTTACCCAGAATTTTCATCGCCTGCTTTATCGCATTCTGAGTTAGCGATTCGCCGAGCCGTGACAGGGTCTCTAACATGACCTCTGACAGGGGAAGATAATCCGGTTCCCGATCTTTAAACATTCGACCTGTCAACATCAATGCCCAGGTAGAAGCATTCACCAAAAATGACCCGGCAGTACCGCGGTGACTCCCCCAGTCTCCGGGTCCGATTTTGTCTCGAATCAGTGCATCAAGGGAAAGTGCATCAGGGGTACGCAAATAGGCCTCAGCCAGACACATCAACGCCACACCCTCGTTAGTTGAGAGCTCGTATTCGACGAGAAACTGTTCCATCAACCCTGGCTTTGCATCATTTCTAATCTGATGCACCAATTCGGTCGCACGATCAACGATCATTTGCCGTTTGGTTTGATCCAACCCTGAGACAGCTATCAGTTGCTGTATAGCATCGGTTTCGTCATCAAAGCGTTTGCGTGAAATCTGCTCGCGTAGTTTGGATAGACCCATTGTAGTCACACGATTCTAGAGTATTGATAAGGAACCAGTCGTTAACACCTGCTAAAGAATGAATGTCGATACATTCCATGCCTAGCAGACCGATTTATGCCGATAGAACTAACGCAATGATCATCCTTGACATACCGGTTCTCGTTGGGGCAACTGTGGATAAAGTAGCCCCAAACTGCGGACACATTGGACTCATAGATCCGCCTCCGATGTCTAGGTAACAACTACTTCATTCAATGCTTTCCGGCGGGTGATATCTTTGCAAGAGAATACCGGATGGAGATTCACAGAAATTCCACCGTCATACCTATTTCGCTTCGATTAATGTGTCTTAACCGTGCCAGATCGAAGCAGAAAAAAAGATCGAATGCCGAATGGCTACATACTGAGGCAAATACCAAAGGAATTGGCACTTATATTCAACAGAATATGGTCTATTGTACTTATATCATGCGTCTTTTTAGGCATTACGACCCCTTATGCCATATCAACCCGATCGCATCGACTTCAAGATTTTATCCGAACTACAGGCAAGCGGGCGGTTAACCATAGTAGAACTGGCGCGGAGAATTAGCCTAACAAAGACACCCTGCTCAGAAAGAGTAAGGCAGTTAGAAAAGGCGGGTGTTATTAGAGGCTACCACGCAGAGCTTGATCCGGTGATATTGGGGGCTGCACATATCGCGTTTGTTCAAATCGTGCTCCGCAGCACCACCGCAAAAGACTTACAACGCTTCAACACCGCGGTTAAAGCGATTCCTGAAGTACTTTCCTGCCACATGGTTGCAGGAAATTTTGATTACCTGCTTAAGGTCCATACCCGGGACATCAATCATTACCGCGATGTATTGGGTAATAGGATATCCGTGCTTCCTGGGGTATTGCAGACTCACAGTTTTGTGGTCATGGAGAGTGTAAAAGATGAAACGTCGCTGCCGATTCCAGGGCTCTAGTGCGTGCCTTGACCCGCACCGATAAAATAGGCCAGGTTTGAAAGCGGTTCTTCGTAAAGATTACGCTCCACACCACTCTTTCGGTTTCTCGTTTAATTTTCACTCTCTTATATCCGACCTTGTCCAGCCGACACCCCGATCCATCGTCACCCCCTTGAGTGCCGATCTGCAAATGTTTGTCACCAACACAATTCACATAAACTACCGATCTAATAAACCGTCAAATCAGTTGAGCACATATAGCGCCGAAATAAATGGTACCGCGAGCCAAGCCAGTCCTTTAATCAGAAAGAACAAGGGCAAGGCCCAAGACAATTTTTTTGCCCAGACCTTAATCGGGGTATCCCCCACGTTGTCATTTAGTCGTAAGTTCATTTTTGAAGACCCTCCAAGTCAGGCCGTTTAAACGAGTGTCTTACCGGCTGGCAACCCACATCAAGCCCTGTAAACTTCTGGGCGTTACCTAATCCCAACCGCGTGGCCTGTCGCTCGAATTTTGGATCGAGACGGTCTGAAGGCACCCCATATTGTCTTTCTGGCTCGCCAATATTCTTTCGCATTCAAACGTAATCGCGCGTTAAGTGGCTGACTGGGCCACGTCCTTGTAGCCCCCGGTAAATCCTCTAGGCGAGGTCAAACCGATCCAGATTCATCACCTTATGCCAAGCTACCACGAAGTCATTGATGAACTTCTCTTGGGAATCCGCCGTGGCGTACACTTCAGCCAGAGCACGCAGCTCGGAATTTGACCCGAAGATTAGGTCGGCACGGGTACCCGTCCACTTTACTTCACCTGTCTTACGATCACGGCCTTCATAGACATCTTTGCTCCCGGTTGCCGCCTGCCATGTGGTGCCCATGTCGAGCAAGTTCACGAAGAAGTCATTGGTCAATGCCTCTGGCCGGTCGCTAAAGACCCCGTGCTGGGTCTGGCCAACGTTGGTGTTCAGAACCCGCATGCCGCCGACGAGCACCGTCATCTCTGGTGGCGTCAGTGTCAGCAATTGAGCCCGATCCACTAGCATTTCTTCAACCGGTACGGTGTATTGGGTTTTCTTGTAGTTACGAAAACCATCAGCCTCCGGTTCCAGCACGGCAAAGGAGGCTACGTCGGTTTGCTCTTGGGACGCGTCCATTCGGCCCGGTGAGAATGGCACCCGTACATCGTGACCGGCATTTTTAGCCGCTTGTTCAACACCCGCACATCCGCCCAAAACGATCAGATCAGCCAGGGAGACCGGCTTGCCGAAGTCATTTCGAATACCCTCGAGTACCTTGAGCACGTTTGCCAGCCGATCAGGCTGATTGACTTCCCAATCCTTCTGGGGTGACAGTCGAATGCGGCCGCCGTTGGCACCACCGCGTTTGTCGGAATCACGGTAGGTGGAAGCAGAAGCCCAGGCGGTTGATACCAGTTCGGAAACCGATAGTCCGGAATCCAGAATACGGCGCTTAAGGCTGTCAATATCCTGCTCGTCGATCAGCTCGTGCTCCACCGCCGGAATTGGATCTTGCCAAATCAGCGCTTCCGACGGAACATCCGGCCCAAGGTAGCGTGCGCGAGGACCCATATCACGATGGGTCAACTTGAACCAGGCACGGGCAAACGCGTCCGCGAACTCATCCGGATTCTCGTAGAAGCGACGCGAGATTTTTTCGTAATCCGGGTCGAAGCGTAAGGCCAAATCTGTAGTCAACATGGTTGGCGCGTGACGCTTGGCCGGGTCATGAGCATCGGGTATCGAGTTGGCACCCGCGCCGTTTTTGGGAATCCACTGATGTGCTCCGGCCGGGCTCTTGGTCAGCTCCCAATCGTAACCAAACAGGTTCCAGAAAAAGTTGTTGCTCCACTTCGTCGGGGTAGAGGTCCAAGTGACTTCCAGTCCGCTTGTAATGGTGTCACCCGCCATACCCGTGCCAAAGCCACTCTTCCAGCCAAGGCCCTGTTCCTCAATAGAGGCAGCTTCCGGCTCGGCACCCACTAGCGCTGCATCACCGGCACCGTGCGTTTTACCAAAGGTATGGCCCCCAGCGATGAGTGCAACCGTCTCCTCGTCGTCCATTGCCATGCGCGCAAAGGTCTCGCGAATGTCTTTGGCCGCGGCCAACGGATCGGGGTTACCGCCCGGCCCTTCGGGGTTGACGTATATCAGCCCCATCTGAACCGCCGCAAGCGGGTTCTCGAGCTCCTCGTGGTTACCCGAGAAACGTTCGTCATCCAGCCAGGTCTTCTCGGCGCCCCAGTAGATGTCTTTTTCAGGCTCCCAGATATCCTCGCGACCGCCAGCGAATCCAAAGGTCTTGAAACCCATTGATTCCAGCGCGACGTTGCCGGCAAGGATAATCAGATCAGCCCAGGAGATTTTCCGACCGTACTTTTGCTTAACCGGCCAGATCAGTCTGCGCGCCTTGTCTAAATTGACATTGTCGGGCCAGCTATTGACGGGAGCGAAACGCTGGTTTCCGGTGCCACCTCCACCTCGACCATCGCTGGTGCGGTAGGTCCCGGCACTGTGCCAAGCCATGCGGACAAACAACGGACCGTAATGACCAAAATCGGCCGGCCACCACTCCTGGGAATCGGTCATCAGCTGGCGGAGGTCCTGTTTCACCGCCTCCAGGTCCAGGCTCTCGAATTCTTTAGCGTAGTTAAAAGCGTCTCCCATCGGGTTGGACTTGGAGGAATGCTGGCGCAAAATCTCCAGCCGCAACTGGTTCGGCCACCAGTCCCGGTTCGACGTACCACCACCCGCTGTGTGGTGAAATGGGCATTTGTTGTCCGACATAACCTATCTCCTTTTGTAGATGATCGAGTTTCATCGCCCGTTTCAGGGCGGGCTTGGTAGATAAGATAATAGGAGGCAAAAAATAGTGGAAATCGTTTATACAATAAACATTAATAGGTTTTATCGATATATCTTCAGGTTGACAATACGGCTGCCGGCGGGCATCAAAGTGTGCGGTTAATAAGCAGCGGATGGCTGAAAAGGCGTGGCTACGAACCTTTATCCGCTGCCTGATAATCGCATTCCCGGATCGGATTGTGGTCAGATCAATACACCATCGGCACAGTCGGCCGCCGGTCCAAACAGGCGACCCTTATGGTAAGTACAAGCTCTGCCGTACGTCTGGCCGAGGAAAGGATTTGTATCAACGCCCGCCATCCGGGTGGTGTGAACTCGGCTCTAGACGTCAGTTACGGAATCGGTGGGCAACAATGCGCGGAGAAGAAAGCAAATGCCCCTCCCCGGATTTATTACACAATGCTAGCCATACAACCCACATGCATTCTGCGTTAGATTATCAGTTACCAATACTGCACCAAGCCAAACTCCTTGGGTAGGCAGTTAAACTTGAATGGGGCTTACTGATCGAGTCCCGGAGGCCCACTTCCATACCGGGCGAGATATCAGTGTAATTCAACCATGAAGCTATTTCTCTCCTACGCATCTGCAGACAGCCGGATCGCAGAAGATGTGCATTTAGCGCTCGTGGGTGCCGGCCATGACGTGTTTTTCGATCGGCCTTCCCTACTCCCCGGTGACAACTTCGAGAAACAAATTAGGAAAGATTTTGATGCAGCTGACGGTTTGATATTTCTGATCAGCTCCAATTCGGTTCGGCAAGGAAGCTACGCCAGGACCGAGTTGAAGTATGCCCAGGAGAAATGGGCTCATCCGGAACGCCGAGTCTTGCCGGTCATGGTGGAACCAACACGGTTTGAAGAAATACCGGCCTATCTTCGAGCGGTAACCATTTTACAACCGGAAGGCAACACCGCGGCCGAAGTCGTCGACACCTTGCGAAAGTGGCACGGAACAGATAAGGCGGAAACCAAAAGCGCTAACCTGTTTACTTATCTAATACGATGGCTCGTGCTTCTTCTGAGCGGCATCCTGTTAGCCGTCTTGTTCGGTACACTTTTCTCGTATCTGTATCCAAGAGTAAACATCGACTCGAGCCTTGCTTCACTCTTTTTGCTGACGGGTATGGTAACCGCGTTAGCAATCCGCGGACTGTGGCATGCCATGTTGCAGAGGATAAAATGGAAAGGGTAGCAATAAGACTACACATTCATGTTGTGGCCGCGCTAATGTCGTCGGTCATCCTCGGATGCGTTTCACAGAATGCTCTAGAAGAGAATACGTTACTACCGGAAACAAAACAGCACCATTCATCTGAACTTTTGGCTAAAGAGACACAGCCCAGGGAGGAACCCACTAGTTTCCATTTTGTTCATGGCCAGCGGTTTAGAAAGACCACGAGCTATCAATGTAGCGTTAACGGAGGCGAGTTTTTTTCCCACCCAAATATTCGTCCTGATGACATGGTTGACTGCCTCCTTCCGGCCTATATTCGAAAACTCGGTGGTCACTTGACATATCTGGCGCCAAGGGAAATCCTGGGTAGCGTTTATGACTACTTATATCGTGCCGGCGTGGAAAGGCCTCACTACGGTCTTTACTCTTACGTACTGGTACCTTTCCCCAGTGCGCGCGCAGAACATTTTTTCGAGGACCTGTTCAAAACCACCAGTTATGTCGAGTTGAACCGGATCTCGTTGGAACATATCAATATAATTTACCTGCCTGTACGGGAAACAAAGATCCCCGCACTCTTGCCCATCATCAGCGATGGTTCTGCACCACCAGCCAACCTGTTTGTCGCAGAGCATTATGACTACGCGTTGGCAACAAAGATCTTGACCCAGATATGCGTTGCTGCGCCTGAAAACATAAAGGAAGTATGCAGCACGGATCTCTCACGAGGCCCCTATCTATTTACCTTCCCACATCCGGCAAGCGAACTGACGACCATTCCACCGCCCTTCCTTTTTGTCGACCTGAGCAATGCTCACGAACGGGCTTTCGGAGAATTTCTTGCGGCCTATAGGGAACAAGTGAAACGCACCGACCATACTGATCTAGAAAAAATCGACGGGCTTCGTCTTGGGATTCTCAATGTCATATTAAATGCCGCCGACTGGATTGATCCCATCAGAGCAGCGCTGGCCGGAACCATTCATATGAGTACGCCCGAAAGCGCTGACTAGGTTCTATCAAGATTCATCCTCAGCGGCGGAACTAATAGATTCCCTGGCTTTTGCCACAAGTACCGAACATTGCAATTGCCTTGTGATCGCCATGGCCGTGTTGTCCACGATATAATCAGTGATACCACTCTGCGCCGCTGAGCCCACGATCACCAAGTCGGCTTGCAAATCGTTGGCGAACCGTATGATCGACTCTCGGTGGCTTCCCTTAACCATGTAGCACACGGGATTGAACACAGGCAAATGTTCATTTTCTGTCGATTCACGCACCTCCGCGAGCATCTTATCCAGTGCCTTCTTGTTCCGACTCTGCTCCTGCTCAACATAGTTTTGCGCCTCGAACTGAAACGGCGAGAAACCGCTTTGCATATCTTGCTCACCGTAAGCCTCCCAGGCATGAATAACGCTGAGTTCGGCAAACTGTGCGCTGGACAACCGAGCGGCGTGCAGGAGAATATTGCGGTTGATTGCGTACCTGTCATCGCGATGACCGCCTGGTTTTTCATCCTGATAAATGCCCGCGCAGATACGTCGGTGGCGGTAAGGCACAGGTGGTATTGTCCTGATCAACAGTATCGGGCAAGGACAGGCTTTCAATAACTTTTCATCGTTGCCGCCAAATAGTCGCTGTCTCCAGCCGGACACACCTTCCGCTGGCTTTAGCACCAGACCGTGGCCATTGGCGGCCACCTCCCGGGTTATCACCTGGGGAGGCCTGCCAACCAATACTTTAGTCTGCACCTGGAGTCCATCGCGCAGCCCGGCCACCAACTTCTCGAGCCGCTCTCTTCTGCTCTTCATCATCCGATCTTCGAGCTCGTCCGGCGAAGAGACCCCCTCCTCAACCCCAAGTCTGGTATCGGCAAGTAGTTCCACCACCGTCAAGCTCGCCAAGCAATCCGCCGCCAACGCGGCAGTATAAGCCAGCACGCCCTCCTCATCGCAGTCTGCTGTCAGTACCAGCAGCATGGATTGATATCCCGATGGTGTATCCGCTATTCGTACCTCTCCCCCGATCCGGTACTGTTTGCGTTCCGGGTCCCGACGGATCAGCCGCGCCACCGTTTCCGAAGGAACACCGGCTACGGACAGCACATCCCAAGACAATTGCTGACTGCTCTCCAACGTCTCCGGAATCGCGTAACTGGCACCGAGTGAAAGCAGTTTCTGGGCCATCCTGCTGTCCCACGCCCGAGCATAGACCTTCAGCGACGGGAACGCCTCACGCGCCGTGACAACTGCCTGGCCTATGCTCTCCATCTGATTCATTGCAAATACCACCATCAAAGAGTGTTCCGCTCCCGCGGCGCGCAGCACTTCGCTCTGGCTGGCATCACCAAAATAGACGGGGTGGTTGAGCGCCTGTGCGGCAGCGACCTTAGCTGGGTCGATATCTAACACGAGATAAGGCACTTTGGCCTTGGCCAGGCTGTTAGCCAGGATTTTTCCGAATCTGCCGAATCCAGCAACAATGATGTGATTGCGGGAAGCCGGGATCGGCTTGGCCACCTGCTCCGTGGACGGCGCGGCCTGTTTCTCCAATACCTGGCCGATCCAGGAACCCAGCTTGACCAATAACGGTGTCGCTACCATGCTCAGCGCAATGATCAGCAGCAACAACTGATAGATATCAGGATCCACGATACCAGCCATGTTCCCGAGTCCGAATATGACAAAGCCAAACTCCCCTGCCTGAGCAAGCAGCAGCGCGGTGTGCATGGAGTCGGCAACCCCACGCCCGGTTGCCCGGCACAGCCCCCATACCACGGCCACTTTAATCAGCAGCAGCCCGCCTACCAGTCCAGCCACCTGTAGCCCCCGCGTGGCAATCAGGCCAAAATCGATCGACATACCCACGCTCATGAAAAACAGGCCCAGCAACAGACCCCGAAATGGCTGAATATCGGCCATAATCTGATGGCGATAACGGGAATCCGCCAGCAGCAGCCCACCGAGGAACGCTCCTAGTGCCATCGACAACCCCGCCCATCCGGTCAACCAGGCGGCGCCGATAACCAGCAGAATTGCGGTTGCCGTGAATATTTCCGGATTTCTCTTACTTTCCGCCACCAATCGAAGTAAGGGCCGAAGTAACAGCCGTCCCAGGATGAATACGCCAGTGAGAATGAAAACCGCTTCCAATGCCGCCAGCTCCACATCCTGGGTAAGCGTGAGCTCGGTGGATGCAAGCAGTGGCAGCAATGCCATCATTGGGACGATGGCTAGGTCTTGCAGCAGCAGTATGGAAAATGCGGTGCGGCCATGTTCGGTTCCCAGCTCCCCCTTGTCGCTGAGTATCTGTAGACCAAAGGCGGTAGACGACAATGCCAGGCCCAAGCCCACAACCAACGCACTGCCTGGGCTCAGACCAAACCAGATCGACACCAGCATCAACACCGTACCCGTGGCCAACAGCTGTGCTGTCCCCAGCCCAAATACGGTTCGGCGCATGATCCACAAACGGGCGGGTTTCAACTCGATGCCAATGATGAACAGCAGAAAGACAACTCCAAATTCAGCCAGGTGACGTATTTCCTCAACCGCTACGATAAAGCCAAACCCCCAGGGACCAATCGCCGCGCCTGCGATGAGAAAACCGAGGACCGCTCCCAACCCCAGGCGCTGAAACAGCGGTACGGCCACCACCGCGGCAGCCAACAACACAATGATGTCGAGGATGTAATGTGTCTCTGTCATGGCCAAAGCAACAGTGAAAAAAAAGTGAACCAAACATCACGACTTGGTGATGCCAAATGCTCAGTGGTCTAGCGAAAATCCAGGGTTACCATTTCCCGTCCACCAGCGCAATCCCGAAAAAAGATCCAATATGATTGTTGGCTACTGTGCTCAGTTTGTCCCACACTCTCTGACGTAATTGGTCATGAACAAGCAGGCATGAGCCACACAGTCAACCTTCACATATTATCCAAGCCAATTTAGATACGCACAGTAGTCTTCGTCAGTAAAAAGTAGGGGGTGGATATTATCCCATTGAATGAGATGCGTTGGTATATTGGGCAAGACTACGCGAGATTTTCTAGCCATTAGAATTTCACCAATGCTTGGTTACATTGAATTTTAGAAAAATTAATTTTTGTGTATTCCGGCTTTTGCATGCCCTTTTGTTCCGACTTTGCAAAGCGAAAGCAAAGACCCAAAACATCTAAATAATCCTAACAAAATCAAGGCTAGTACTTCTTTTCGCGTCTCGTAAATTTTCACAACCCAGTGTTCAAAATCTCGCCCGTATCTACCAATTATCACGCTGGGGGGCGTTTGAGTTATCACGCGATGTTTGTTAGGTTGTTTTTTATCAACAACCCGATCGACAAAAAATCGCGAGGAAAAATGTCCAAGACGACGAAACCAAACTTGATTGATCAAATGGCGTCGGATGCTAAAAACGGTCGTATTAGCCGGCGCGAATTTTTGCAATACGCATTGGCAGCGGGCATGACCGCATCGGCCGGCTCTTTGATTTGGAGTTCAAATGCCACCGCAGCAACCGCCAAAAAAGGGGGGACTTTTCGCTGGGGCATTCATGACGGAAATACCTCCGATACTCATGATCCAGGCACCTACGTTACCCGCCAGATGATCTTCTTGGCGCACCAATACCGTAGCTATCTGACCCAGATTGAACCGGATAATTCATTGGGGCCCGACCTAGCGGTGAGCTGGGAAGCGACACCGGACGCTAAGCAATGGACCTTCAAGATCAACCAGAATGCGACTTTTCACAGTGGCAAGCCGGTGACGGCCGACGACGTGGTGGCATCGATTAATCATCACCGCGGTGAAAAAACAACATCCGCGGCGAAGGCACTCTTAACCGATGTCTTGGATGTGGTTGCCAACGACAAACACACCGTGACTTTCAAATTATCCGGGGGCAACGCCGACCTGCCTTGGCTGATGACCGACTATCATTTCGCCATCTGCCCTGCTAATGCTGATGGTTCGATCAATTGGCAGTCCGGTGATGGGTCAGGGCCGTACAAGATCGATAGCGGTGAGTTTGGTGTTAGCTGGCGACTGTCCCGGCACGACGGATGGCATGGCAAGGGGGCATATTTTGACGCCGTTGAAATGACGATCCTTAATGATCCGAACGCACGGCAGACAGCTCTGGTTACAGGTGATGTGGATTGTGTCTCGTTGGTCGATCTCAAAACATTGTCCTTACTCAAGCGTAACCCCAATATCGAAATAGACAACGTACCATCCGGCGCGGCTATCACCTTGCCGATGTTCTGTGATACTGCACCCTTCAATGATGTCAATATCCGTAATGCACTCAAGCTATCGATTGACCGGCAGGAAATCATCGACAAGATTACATTCGGTGCGGCCACCATGGGCAATGACTTCCACCTGGCGCCGGTCCAGCCTTATTTTCCGAAAGATATTCCCCAACGCGAGTATGATCCCGATAAAGCAAAGGCTTTACTCAAAAAGGCAGGTGCTGAGGGTCTTTCGGTCAGTATCTCAACTGCTGACAGTGTTTTCTCGGGTGCGGTTGACATGTGCGTCCTCTATGCGGAACAGGCGAAACGCGCTGGTATCAGCATCAATGTCGTACGTGAACCAAACGATGGATACTATTCCGATGTGTGGCTGAAAAAACCTTTTACAGCCGTGTCCTGGGGTTCGCGTCCCACACCGGATGTAATGTTTACCCTTGCCTACAAGCATGATGCGGCCTGGAATGAAAGCCACTGGCAGAACAAGCGCTTCAACGAGCTGTTAGTTCAGGCCAAGGCCGAGCTAGACCAAGCGAGGCGTGGAGAAATGTATCATGAGATGTGTCAGCTGATGCGTGATGACGGCGGCACTGTTATTCCCTTCTTCAACAACTTCGTCTATGCAAGAAGAAAGAATGTGATGCACGGCCCTGATTTGGCCGCCAGCTGGGCCTGTGACGGTGGGCGTGCACCAAGTCGTTGGTGGTTTGCCTGAGCACGTAGGATCAAATGTTAAACAGCCGGCGTTTTGCCGGCTGTTTTTTCTCGATGACCTGTTTTTTCTTCGTTTAATCTATTAACCAGCCAACGCATTAGCATAAAAACTCTGCTCCACTAATGCACTTATAAAAATATCCCGGCAGAAATCTACCATTGTAGAAAACATGATTTAGCTGGAAGGTTTCCAATCTAAGAAACATCGTTACTATAAGGAGGATTTCCCTTGAACGATGTAATCAAAATAATACTCAAGCGCCTAGGGCTTGGATTAGTCACCTTGTTGGTGATCTCAGTCATTATTTTTGGCGCGGTGGAAATGCTACCGGGTGATATCGCTCAAGCGGTACTCGGCCAGGGTGCGACCGAGGAGAATGTTGCCGCCATGCGTGAGCAACTGGGACTCGATCGGCCAGCTGTCGAGCGCTATTTTGACTGGTTGGGCAATGCACTGACCGGAGATTTCGGTAAATCGCTGGTAAACCAGAAACAGGTCTCCAGCGTGATTGCCGAGCGTTTTTGGAATACCCTTTCCCTTGCTTTATACGCTGCGGTAATTGCGGTACCAATCGCTATTTTTCTTGGAGTACTGACCGCACTCTGGCGTAATTCACCCTTTGATCGCGTGGCAAACGTCGTAACCTTAACTTCAATTTCATCACCCGAGTTTTTTCTCGGATATATCCTGATCCTATTTCTCTCGGTAAAAACCGGATATTTTCCTTCTCTGGCCAAGATTAGTGACGGCATGTCTTTCTGGGAAAAGCTGGATCGCATGTTTCTTCCGGCGTTAACCATGGTTTTGGTTGTGGTGGCGCATATGATGCGAATGACCCGCTCTGCCATTATCAATCTCTTGGCCTCGCCCTATATAGAAATGGCCCGCTTGAAGGGGGTGCCTGGTTGGCGAATCATCGTCCATCATGCCTTGCCCAATGCCTGGGCACCAATCATCAATGTCATTGCTCTGAATCTCGCCTACCTGGTAACGGGCGTGGTGCTGGTCGAGGTGGTGTTTGTGTTTCCCGGTATCGGTCAAATGTTGGTGGACAGCGTGACCAAGCGTGATTTCCCTGTGGTCCAGGCATGCTGCCTAATCTTTGCCGCCACGTTCATCGTGTTAAACCTGGCGGCCGACGTGGGATCAATCCTGACAAATCCGCGCCTACGTCATCCGAAGTGAGGACAATGATATGAACTATTTTGTCATCGCTTACTACGCACTTTTGATAGGCGGTTCCTGTCTTGCCGCGTATTACCAGAAACGTACCCCCTTCCTGCTGTTGTTCTCGCTGACTCTCGCCTCGTTTATTATGGGCATTATCGGTGGCGAAGGCGCACTATGGTCTGTGACTATTGCCGCCGGCATCATCGCACTGGCGGCGGGTACCTCATATGCGTTTCGTGAATTTCTGGTCATTGTCTTGCCCAGAGAAATGTCCAAAACAATAAAGACCGCACCGCTAACCGCCAGTTTTGGTCTTTTTGTGGTCATGACATACGCGATTGCCGGCATCTTTGCACCGGTGATTGCACCATTTAGTGAAGCCGAGGTCGTCTCCTCTGCATTCGCCCCCCCCGATCAAACCATGCTGCTCGGCGCTGATCAGCTTGGCCGTGATATGTTCAGCCGGATCATCTTTGGCGCCCGGAATTCTGTCGGGCTGGCATTGCTTGCTACTGCCATTGCATTTTTTACCGGTGCGGTGGCAGGGATGATTGCAGCCACCAAGGGTGGCTGGTTTGATCAGGTCATGGGACGAATAGTTGATGTCATCATGTCGATTCCTTCGATTATCTTCGCACTATTGTTGCTCAGTATTTTCGGAACCAGCATCGCCACATTGGTAGTTGTCATCGGTGTAATTTACGCACCACGTGTATTTCGCCTGGCCCGAGCTGTGGCAGGAAATATCGTGGTTATGGACTATATCGAGGCTGCTAAGCTGCGCGGTGAAGGCACGTGGTATTTGATCCGTAAGGAAATACTGCCTAATTCAACGGCTCCGTTGATCGCCGAGTTTGGCCTGGAATTCAGTTTTGTTTTCCTGTTGGTTGCTGGACTCTCCTTTCTCGGTTTGGGTATACAGCCACCCACCGCAGACTGGGGATCGATGGTGCGTGAAAACGCCACTTTAGTCTCCTTTGGTGAAATTACCCCGCTAATTCCGGCGGCTGCGATTGCGTTGCTGACCGTGGCCGTGAATTTTGTTGTTGACTGGATGTTGTACCGCTCATCCGGGCTAAAGGAGTGAAGACCATGAGTACAACTCAACACGGCAAAAAGGAAAAAAAAGAGCTTCTGCTCGAAATCAGAGGCTTGCGAATTGAAGGCTACGCTGATGAGAAATGGATAGAGATCGTACATGGCGTCAACCTGGAACTGCATCGTGGTGAAATTCTTGGACTGATCGGCGAATCCGGTGCCGGCAAGTCCACCATAGGCCTGGCAGCAATGGGTTACACCCGTGATGGTTGCCGTATTTCGGGTGGATCCATCGATTTTGAGGGGATGGATCTCACCACCGCCAGTTCTGACGAACTGGCATCGTTGCGGGGAGCCAAGATTGCCTATGTAGCGCAGTCTGCGGCGGCTTCCTTCAACCCAGCCCACCGGCTGATTGACCAGCATACCGAGGCGCCGGTGCAGTACCGCATCAAGAAGCGTCTGGAGAGTCAGGAAGATGCGATGGAATTGTACGAGAGACTGCGTCTCCCCAATCCAAAGGAGATCGGTTTTCGTTATCCGCACCAAGTATCCGGTGGTCAATTACAGCGCGCGATGACGGCAATGGCAATGGCCTGCCGCCCCGACCTGATCATTTTCGACGAACCAACCACCGCGCTCGACGTGACCACGCAGATTGAGGTTCTAGCGGCTATCAGGGATATCGTAGACCAATTTAATACCGCGGCAATCTACATTACTCATGACCTCGCAGTCGTCGCACAAATGGCCGATAAAATTAAGGTACTACTACGCGGTGATGAGGTTGAAGAGGCTGAAACCGTCAAGATGTTGGAGGCACCTAAAGAAGACTACACTAAGTCTTTATGGTCCGTGCGAAGTTATAAACGCGAGCAAAAATATCGCCCCACCGGAGATGCGACGCCAGTTGCCTCTGTTCAAAATATCGACGCCGCCTATGGCGACGTAAAGGTCCTTGAAGATGTATCCTTTGATATCTATGCCGGGATGACCGTGGCTATTGTTGGAGAGTCAGGCTCAGGTAAATCAACTGCCGCACGCTGTATAACCGGTTTGCTGCCACCAACCAAAGGAAGAATCCTATTTAATGGCACGGAGTTACCGAGCAGTTACAAGGATAGAAGCAAGGAGCAACTTCGCCAGGCGCAAATGATCTATCAGATGGCAGATACCGCGCTTAATCCCAAAGTAAAAATCAGCGAGATAATCGGGCGACCAGCCTACTTCTATCTTGGCCTGCGCGGAGCCGCCCTTAAGAAGCGGGTCGACGAGCTGCTCAACCTGATTGAGCTTGAACCGGGCGATTATTACAACCGATATCCCCCAGAACTATCCGGTGGTCAAAAACAACGTATTGGTATCGCCAGGGCGTTGGCGGCAAATCCATCTTTTATTATTTGCGATGAGGTTACCAGTGCGCTAGATCAGCTAGTAGCCGAAGGCATACTCAAACTACTCGACCGCCTGCAAAAGGAGTTCAACCTAGCCTATATGTTCATCACCCATGACCTGGCAACAGTGCGTTCTATCTCCGATGAAGTGGTGGTTATGAAGGAAGGAAAAATTGTTGAGCAGGGACCCAAGAATGAGATGTTTACGCCCCCTCATCATCCTTATACCGATCTGCTTCTGTCATCGGTTCCCGAAATGGACCCGGATTGGCTGACCACTGTTCTTGAAGAGCGCGGGGTTGATAACATCGGTGAGGCAGCACTGAAAAAGAGCTGAAAGCGAAGTCATACGCCGGTCTAATCCAATAATCGACGGTAATGCTCTCAGAAAACCGTATTTTGGTAATAATGTTTGGCGGTATTACAACGGCTGATCCTGAGTTCTACCGGCGTACCGTCCAGTGTCAGGGCGATGCGTTCGATCTGCAACAGCGGTGCTCCTGGTTTCAGACCCAGCAATGATGCCTCGTTATCACTCGCGACGACCGCGCGCAGCTGCTCTTCCGCTCTGTGAATCGTTATTCCGTACTGAGTTTCGTAGAGTTCGTATAACGTGTTTGGCAGTTCGTTTATCTGCGGCCTACCCAGATCGCCGAATAGACTGGTGGGTAACATGATTATCTCAAAAATGGTCGGCAGATTATCCAGGCTGCGAATTCGCTCAATATAAATTACCTGTGCGCCATCCTCTAGCTTGAGTTCCGCTATCTGCCGCGCCGAGGCGCGTTTTCTGCGGCAGGTGAGTGTTTTGCATTCGGGCAAGACCTTCTTTCCGCTGTTATTTACGATGTGAAAAAAATGAAAAAGTGCACGATCGTTGTTATGCACTGCAACAAAGGTTCCTCTACCCTGCCGCCTGATCAGCACGTTGTTTTCTACCAACTCGGTAATCGCCTTGCGTACGGTTCCCTGGCTGACATTCAACTGCTGCGCCAGCTGCATCTCACTTGGGATAACTTCGCCAGGCACCCAGTCTCCCCGGGTAATTCTTTCCACGATAAAAGACTTTATTTGAGAGTAGAGAGGAATGGACCCCTTAGTATTGGATAGTAGCAAGACAGTCTATCTCCTTTAGATTTGGCAGAGAAATGTAAACCTGGATCGGTAGGCTAATACTAGGACTTCTATAAGAGTTAGGCCAGCATTACCAAAAAAAGACTAACCGGATTCAGTTCAAGTTATCACATGGTCCCTAAAGTTAATCCAATATCTAAATGAAATAAATACAATTTTACTAAATAAGAATATTATATCTTATATAGTCTTATATAAGACTACTT
>JAGRGP010000006.1 GCA_020445415.1 Gammaproteobacteria bacterium
AGGCACCACCACCTCGGCGATTCCTGCCTTCAAGGGCGACAACGATTCGCTGAAGGTGCGCATCTCGGAGCGCCTTTTCAGCCCGTACTTGCTGATTAAGGTCTCGATATGGATATTGGACGCAAGGACACCTAATACCATGCCCGCCTCGATTTCAACGTCGTAGGCCACCGCACCCGAACCCACCGTGGCAGGGCCTCCACTGCGTTTCAAACCGATGGCTCTAACGCTATAGGTGCTCTCTATTTCACCTAAGAGTCGGCCCACGATATCGCTGTTATCGGGTACCACGACCTCGGCCAGAGAGGGTTTGAGCCCGTAGAGATTGGTGAAATACTCCAGGGTATCTGCCCCGCTGACACCGCTTTTGCTTTCGCCGGCGGTTTTTGGGAGCACGTACCTACCGGCCAGCACGAAATACAAAATACCTGAGGCAACCAAGGCCACCCCAATGGGGGTCACGGAAAACAGTCCCCAGGTATCCATCTGCTGATTATCCGGCAGTGCCCGATTGGAGGTCAGGATCAGGTCATTAAGCAGAATTAGCGGGCTGGATCCAACCATGGTCATGGTACCACCCAGGATCGCGGTAAAGCCCATTGGCATCAACAGGCGTGACATTGGGAGCCCGGAACGTGCCGAGATTCGCGAAACCACCGGAAGGAACAGAGCGGCTGCCCCCACGTTTTGCATGAACGAAGAAATGAATCCTACGGTAGCCGAAATAATCGGGATGATGCGGCGTTCTGTGGTGCCCCCGATTTTGAGGATGAAGGCGGCCATTTTCCCCATGACGCCGGTCTTGTCCAGTCCCGCACCGATGATCATCACGGCAATAATGGAGATCACCGCGTTGGATGCAAAACCATCAAACAGATGCCGGTTGTCGACCAGTCCGCCAGCAAGACCCATTACCGGCGCCAGCAACGACGAAAGCCCCAGGAGCACCATGATACATATGGCCGCTACGTCAACACCGACAATTTCGAATGCAAATAAATAGATAATCAATAGCAAGATGCAGGTGACCCATGCGATTTCTCGGGTCGGGACGATAAACGAAAGATAGACCGCACAAAGCACGAATACTCCCGCCATAAACCAGTGTTTGTAGTTAGCGCCTTTCGAGGCACTCGTCGTGTCTTCATCAGCCAATGAGCTCATGCGTTTACCTAATTTCCTTGAAATGAGATCGGAGTTCGAATATTCGGTACTGTGGCGCTGCACTCTCTGAAAATATGATTCTGGCAAGTGGCGCACACGCGCTTGTCCAGCTTTTGATAGATGCCGGTAACCGCTGCGGTTTTAGATTGGAATACATTGTAAGCACCGATAGTGTCAAGGCACCCGCAGCGTTCCAGCGGAACCCATAGTCCTTCCTTTACGTGGATGAGATAGAGCCGGCCTCCGCGTATATTCCTCCTGATCGCCTCTTGGGCCAAGGCCTCACCACCGACAATATCAACAAAATTGATGCCATCGGCGACAATCGCCAGATGTTTCTGATTGGGGTTGTCATGCTCGATCTTGGCAAAGGCGTTCTGAACATGATTAACCGAACCGAAGAATATGGAGCCATCGATGCGCAAAAACTTAACCTGCGGGCATTCGGGCAGGTCGGGATCGCTACTGAATTTCCGGCTAGGTAACCTGGGGTCTGGCGCGCGGGAAACGATGCGCGGGTGTGATACCCGCTCCAGGTATAGAACAAGGGACAGTATTACCCCCGAGAAGATGGCCAACTCCAGGTCCAGAAAGATGGCCGCCAGGAAGGTGACGGATAAGATGGTCGCTTCGCGTTTGGAACTGGCAAAGATATGGCGGATTTCTTTGAAGTCGATAAGCCCCCAGGCTACCAGAACCAGCATAGCGGCCATCGCCGACTTTGGGAGAAAAGCCAATAGCGGAGCCACCAGGAATACCACGGGGATCAGTAGCAACCCTGAGAATATCGCCGCCATGGGCGTCTTTGCACCCGCCTGAAAGTTCAGGGCAGAGCGGTTGAAGGAGCCGGTGGCGACATAGGCCGAGAAGAAGCTGCCCACCATGTTTGACAGCCCTTGTCCGATGAACTCTTGATTGCCGCTGATGCGCTGGCCTGATCGGGTGGCCAAAGCACGGCCGATTGAAACGGCTTCGGTTAAGGCAAACAAGGTCATAGCCAGGGCCACCGAGGACAACGACTTGATGGTATCCATTGACAGATCCGGAGCAGACAACGGAGGCATGGATCTCGGTATCGCGCCTACGGTGACGATATGGGTGGTCGACTCCCCAAAAAATGTGGTTAGCAGCGTGTAAGCCAGAATACCTGTCCCCATCGCTGCAATCATCGGGGGAACCGCAGGTAGCCAGCGCTTGGCGGCCAACCCCGACAATAGGGTAAGAACGGCGACAATGGTGACAAAGAAGTTAGTATCGGTGATGTTTTGTGCGACTCCCAGGAGAATATCGTGCAAATGTTCGTCGCGGGTTATTTCGATACCGAAAAAATACTTGATTTGCTTAGCGGCGATTAGGATAGCCGCTCCGGTCGTGAAGCCTACGATGACCGAGTGCGAGATGTAGTTCACCAATGCGCCCATGCGGGCAAGCCCGAGAATCAATTCCAGAACACCCACCATGAAGGTAAGTGTCAACGCGAGCGAAATGTAGTCCATGCTGCCCGGTGCCGCCAAGTTGCTCAGCGATGAGAACAATACAACGGAGGCTGCTGTGGTTGGGCCGGATACAAGATGCATCGACGAGCCGAACAATGCGGCAACGATTGCCGGAACCATACCCGCGTACAGCCCATACTGGGGGGGCATTCCCGCGATTGTGGCGAAGGCGACTCCTTGAGGAAGCACCACCAGCGCCCCTGTCAGTGCTGCCGAAAAGTCTCCGCGTAGCGTGCGTCGGTCCAATAAGGGCAGCCAACGCATAAACGGCGTCAACCAGAAAAAAATACTAGATAATCTATCTCCGGGGGGCACTGCCTGATACTCCTTGAGGTACTGCTACTGCTCCGCGATTCTATTCCACAAATGTTGCCGAGTCTTGACCACTGCCGGGGTAATTGGAAGTATCCTCCGCCATTCATCCATTGATTGCGTGATCTTCATGACCCGCCATCTGCGACGTGAGCGGCCAATAACATCTTTCGAGCTGCCGGTAGATTCTAGACAACACCATGATATCACAATCGCCAGGCGTCGGGGGTAGGTAGGAATTGCCGAGAGCCCGTTGGGGCAGTACGCCCGAGGGACGGGGCCGACAAACGGGTCCAGTGGCGGATTCTTGATGCGATTCTCCTTAACTCCACGGGTGCAGCACAACTCGTCATGGGGGTACTGATTGTCCCCCGCGAGCCGCTTCTACTCCCCAATCACCCAGAGCGGCGGTTGCCATGGGCGAGTGATCGGTTGCCCGTTCAGGCATCTGGCTTTGTCGAATCGTCATAAATGGTAATGACGTCACCGGTTGGTAACCTGAAAATCTTGTTTTTACGCCAACCATGAATGCGCTGGTCTCGGTACAGGGTATGAGGGTGTGTTTCGGGTACCCCAGTCCGCCAGACCCGTTGCAACACTTCTAGCAACCCAAACGCCTTGACACCCGGGAAACAATCGACCAGACGATGCCCGATAATATCTTCCCGTTTTACGTTTTCGATGCGTTCGCAGCTGGCATTGATATCCAGGAACAGGAAATCCTTGCCCTTGTCCACAGCTTGGTAAACCGCGACCGCGCTGGGCATGAAGTCCATCAAAGAGCGATAGCGTGCCTCGCTGATACGCAGATCATTCTCCATCTGGCGCCGGGCCGAAATGTCGCTTTGGATTCCCACATAATGGGTCACCAGACCTTCCGAGTTGCGCACCGGTGAGATGTTGGCCGCCTGCCAGATGAGGTCGCCGTTCTTGCGCCGGTTGCGGAACTCGCCCGACCATGTCTGGCCTTTCTCCAGGGTATCCCACAGCCGTTGGTAAAAGACCTTATCGTGCTCTCCGGAAGCCAGGAACTTGGGGTTGTTGCCGACTGCTTCCGCCACACTGTATCCAGTTGCATCGACAAAGTGCGGATTGACATATTCGATGATGCCGTCGCAGTTGGTGATGATGACGCTGGCTGGAGTCTGTTCCAGCGCTTGTGTCAGGAGTTTGAGCCGATCGCCCTGTTTCTGTTCATGGATGTCGAGCAAGGTGAGGACCACGCCGGAAATGGCATGTTGCCGGGTTCGGTACGGCCGCAGGCGCAACAGAAACCAGCGGCCGTTGCGATTCTGAATCTCTTTTTCGAACGGTTCGACGGTGTCGAGCAGGAGATTGGCTTCCTGCACCAGGATGTTGCTGTCAAACTCGCCCGTGACGTGGTTGAGCGGCCGTCCAAGATGGTTGTCAGAAATATGAAAATATTCAGTTGCAACGGGTGTGAAGCGTTGAATACACAGACTCGTGTCGAGAAACAGAATGGCCAGATCGGTACAGGCGATCAGATTAGCCAGGTCATCGTTGGATAGCGCCAGCTCCTTGATCTTGGCCTGCAGTTCGGCATTCACCGTGGTCAGTTCTTGATTGACCGAGCGCAGCTCTTCCTGCGAGGTTTCCAGCTCCTCGTTGGTGCTCTGCAGTTCCTCGTTTGAAGATTGCAACTCCTCGTTGGTGGCGGTCAACTCTTCATTGGCCGTCTCCAGTTGCTCGACGGTGTTCTTCAGATGCTGGCGGTTCTCCTCCAGCGCTTTTTCGAGTTCTTGGTTGTGCTCGCCCCCCGTGCCGATGCTACTCAATACCATTTGGTCACTGAGGACCGGACCACGATCCTCGAGAATGACACACATGAGGCCCTTGAGCGAAGGGGGGTCGGTCAGGGGAATGATGTGCACACTCACCAGGTATTCGCCTTCTCCACCCTCCACGCGAATGCCCGGGTAGTGTGTGGCTTCGCCACTGTTTTTGACTTTTCGCAGCAGATGACCGAGCGTTGGCACCAGGCCTGGTCTCGCCAGTTTCACCAGGTTGAGGCTTCCCTCCCCGGATGTCGTTTCCAGAAAACGGCCGGTGCGTCCTTGAACGTATAGGATGTCGAACCCGGAATCGACTGTTACGGCAACCGAGGCGCATCGTTCCAGAAGCAATTTCCGCGTCAGGTCGCGGATGCTCTCCTTGAGACCGGCAACCACATTGTCTCGTGCACCGTGCTGCGGGACGATCGAGCGCGCCAACGAAACTCCCATTCTGACCGGGTGCGTAGTGGCTCGGTAACGAAAGATGCGCCACTTCGCCGAATACACGCTGAAGCCGTCCGCCATATCACCCAGCGACTCGGAACTGCCCAGCAGCAGCCACCCAAAAGGATTGAGCGCGTAATGAAATGTGGACAATACTTGGTGTTGCAGTTCCGGTTGCAGATAAATGAGCAGATTACGGCAGGAGATCAGGTCGAGCTGGGAAAACGGTGGATTCTTGACAACGCTATGTTCGGCGAAGACCAGCATTTCCCGCACGCTTTTTTTGATTCGCCAGCTATTCTCCTCCCGGTCGAAGTATTGATGCAGCAGGTCGACGGGAACCTCGCTGCTGATGTTCTCGGGATAAACTCCCGCGCGGCCGAATTCGAGTGCTTCGCGATTGATGTCGGTGGCAAAGATCTGAACCGGCAAGCTGGACGTTGTCCGGTCAAGGTGACGGCGTATCAACAAGGCGAGACTATAGGCTTCTTCTCCGGTGGCGCACCCCGGAACCCAAATGCGTACCACCGATTTGGCATGTCGATCCTTCAGAATCAGTGGGAGCACCTCTTCATCCAGCAGCTTGAAGGTGTCGGGATCGCGGAAGAAGCTGGTAACCTGAATGAGCAATTCAGGTAACAGCGTTTTCATTTCCCGGCTGTCCTTTTGCAGCAACGCCGTGTATTGCTCGATCGAGGTGCAGTGATTGACCAGTATGCGCCGTTCGATACGCCGAATCAGGGTGCCGGTCTTGTAACCGGAGAAGTTATGGCCACTATAGGCGTGCACCAGTTTGAGTATCCCTTCCAGCCCCAGCAACTCCTCCTTGGCAGGTTCGCTCTTATCAGAGGTAGCCAGCTTTTCGGCATAGCGTCGAATCAGGCCCGGCATGACTTCGGGAGTCACCACGAAATCACAGACCACCGACTCCTGGGCACTTGAGGGCATACCGTCGTAAGCAGCGGAATCGGGATCCTGGATCATCACCATCCCCCCCTTTTCCTTCACTGCACGCACACCCAGGGTGCCGTCAGTACCCGTGCCGGAGAGCACCACCGCTACCGCGCGCTCTCCATACTCCTGGGCGCAGGAGCGGAAAAACTGATCGATGGGAAAACGCAGGCCGCGTTTCGGTGTCAACTGGAAAAGCTGGAAGCAGTGCTGATCTATTTCGAGAGAGCGGTTTGGCGGAATTACGTAGATGTGGCCGGAAAGTACCGGCTCGCCATGCTTGATTTCACTGACCGGCAAACTGGTCAGGCGCTGGATCAATTCGCCCAGCAGGCTCTTATGGTTGGGGTCCAGATGCTGGACAAGCACCATGGCGGTGTCGGTATCTCCTGGCACCGCCTTGAAGAATCGCCCGTAGGCCTCTAAACCGCCGGCGGATGCGCCCAGCGCGACGACGAGTGACGGGCCCCGGCTGCTCCTGTCACCCGGATTCTCTGTTGCAGGCGGTTGGCGCTTTGGGTCTTGCTCGGGCATGGATCAGCTCTTCGCGAAAGGGTTATCGTGAAACCCGGAGGGATGATTCAGGGTATCTGCTGGTGTCGGGCAGAAAAGAACCGCTCAAACTCATCTACTTCGAGCGCGGGGCTGAATAGAAAACCCTGCGCCTCGTCACAGCCTTGTTCCTTGAGGAAACGGTACTGTCCTTCGGTTTCCACGCCTTCAGCGACGACCCTCAGATCCAGAGTGCGGGCCATGGCAATAATGGTTGCCGCTATAGCCGCATCGTTGGGATCCTGTTCGACGTCGCGCACAAAGGATGAATCGATCTTCAGGCAGTCGATAGGAAACTGCTTGAGGTAGCTCAGGGAAGAATAACCGGTTCCAAAGTCATCCACGGCAATCGTTATGCCGAGTCGCTTGACGTGATTCAATCGTTCATCGAGTCTTTCTCGGTATTCCATGAGAACCGTTTCAGTAAGTTCCAATTCGATGGGGCACATGCTCCCGGTCCATTGGCTGAACAGATCGCCCTCCAACAATTGCTTCAACTTCAGGCCGGACAGATTGATTGACAACCTAATTCCCAGTTGCGACCAGTGCGCCGCCTGCTCAGCGACCGCGCTCAGGCCCCATTGTGCCAGTGGCATGATTAACCCGGTCTCTTCTGCGAGGGCGATGAAGATAGCCGGATCAACGTCTCCCCAGCGCGGCGAGCGCCAACGCATCAGTGCTTCGGCACCCTTGATGCGGCCGGTTTCCAGGTCGATGCAGGGCTGATAGACCATTCGCAGTTCCCGGTTTTCCTCGGCACGGCGCAGATCGGTTTCCATTGCCAACCGGGTTTCGTAGCGCGCGCTCATTTCATTGGCGTAGAATTGATAGTCGTTGCGCCCGGTATCCTTCGCTCGGTACATGGCGATATCCGCACAACGAAGGAGGTTTTCTACATTGTCGGCGTCGAGGGGAAACAGGCTGATACCAATACTCGCGGCAACCACCAACTCACCACCCGTGTAATGGAAGGTCGTGGTTCTGAAGGTATTAAGGATCTTCTCCGCAACCAGCGCAGCCTCCTCGTGCCGTTCCAGATCGTTGAGTATCACGGTAAATTCATCGCCACCGAGCCGTGACACGGTGTCGCTTTCGCGCACACACTTGCGGATGAGATTGGCCGAAAACTCCAACAGTTTATCGCCTATGTTGTGGCCCAGCGCATCGTTGACGTGTTTGAAGCGGTCCAGATCCAGGAATAGTAGGGCAAGCCCCGTGCCTTCGCGGTGACAGAGTTTTAGCGCGGTTTCCAGACGGTCTAGACAGAGCGTACGATTGGGAAGACCGGTCAGTTCGTCATAGTAGGCTAATTGATGTAATTGTCGGCGGGCGAACTCCTGTCCGCTGGTGTCAAAAAAAACACCTACGTAATGGGTAATACGTTCGTCAATATTTCGTATACAGATAATACTCAAGTGTTCAGGATAAGTTTCACCGTTTTTCCGATTGTTCCATATCTCACCTTCCCAGCGGCCGCGCTGATGAATCTTGCGCCACATGTCCCGGTAAAAGCCGCGGTTATGGCGGCCGGAGCTAAGAAACTTCGGGTTCCTGCCTATCACCTCGTGAGTTTCGTAACCGGTGATCGAAGTGAAAGCTCTGTTGATCGAGATGATCCTCTGTTCGGCATCGGTTACCATGATCCCTTCCGCCGCATTCTCGAATACCTTGGCAGCCAGTTGTAGATTGGACTCGGCACGTTTTTGTTCGGTCAGATCGATCAATGCCGTGCGCAAAGGACCTTCTCCACCTGCCACCCGCTTGGTTTCCAGCAGCAGTACGATCTCTTCTCCCTGGTGCTTCAGGCTAAGCTCGCAACGATCCTGATCCAGGCCTTTAGCGAGGCGGCGAAGATGGTGGTAAAGGGGGTCTCCGTCACCGGGCGAGCAAAAAGAGTAGAGAATGCTGTTCCGGAGATCCGTTGTCACATTTCCGGTCAGTAGCTCCACTGCCCGCCGGTTGGTCTGATAGATGACGCCCTCATAATCCAGGACGATGTATCCCACCGGTGCCTGTTCGAACAGGTCCCGATAACGCTGTTCACTCGAGTGAAGATCATCCTGGGCGCGGCGCAATTCCTCGTTCTGAGTCTGGAGCTCGATCTGGTGCACTTGTAACTCATGGATAAGGCGCCGAATCTCCTGCTCGCTGAGCCCCTTGATTTCGTTGGACGTTATCGCGGCAGGTACTTCAGCTCGCCCTCGGAGAGAACGGTATTCCATGTCGGTTCCATAGTGGAGATCTGAGTCGTTAATTTTAGCTGGTTATCGTATCAGCGTAGCAGTTATGCAGGAGAGTATGAAAGCGTACTGGAATGCCCGATCGATCCCAGTTAGGTCAGAGCCCAGGGCGTGGATGGACTCCCCTGCAAGAAATGTTTCCCCGGGGCTTATTTTTCTTCTCTGGATTTCTGGTTCCGAGAGGGGACAGTGTTGTTGAGAAATGATTTTCTGTTTTGTTCAGCGATTAATCGGATGCCCCGTGTGCCAGCGACTAACAAATCCACGCTATGAAATAACATATATAATTAATACAATTAGTTATAATATATAATTAAAGTGCTTCATGTTAATGTGATAGCGCTATGTAACCCAACTTGGCAGATATTGCCTCAGCCGTGTTTTTCACCATGCGGGCATTGTCGCCGTCCCACCTGACATCAAACTCGGACTTAAATCCAAAGAGTGCCAGCGTCAGTACCACATCACCTTTGTAATCAAAGATAGGTGCGGCCACCGCGGACACATACTCAACGCTGTGGCCTGCCACTCTGGCCAATCCGTGACGACGAGTTTCTTCGACGATGGCGTCGACGTCATCCCAAGAACGAGGGGCAAGAGGGTTTGACTCCAAGGCAAATTGCTTTAGCTCCGCCTCTACCGTTTGCTTGGTTAGTTGCGTCGGTAGGTAGGTTAAGAATACTCTTCCGGAAGCGGACATGGTGGCGGAGAAGATGGAGCCGGGCCGTATTCCCACGGAAATGGGTCGCCGGGATTGCATCCACCGAATCACCATGGTGCCCGACTCTCCCCAAACACAGAGAATCAACCCATCGTTGGATACGGACCATAACTCCTCGATCATCGGCGCGGCTATGGCAGCGGGATCCAGCCGTGACAGATAGTGGGTGGCCAATTCTCGGATGTAGGGCCCAAGGTCATAACGGCCACGGGCCGTTTGTTCGACAAACCCGGAGTTCGAGAGACTTACCAGGTAGCGATGAACCTTGGCGGGGTGCATAGAGACGGAGCTGGCCAGTTCATTTAGCGTTGTCCTTCCGCCGATGGCCACCAACGCCTTCAATAAACGCATTCCCACGTCGACCGATTGCACTCCCGGCCGTTGCCTGTTGACTACACCCTTTATTTCGCGGTTGTTCATTCGACAGTAAATTTACGTATTGTGTAAAAATAGTTAATAAAATTATCCCAAATCTTGAAAATAAACGATCAATAAATTTAACTACGATAGAATTGAGATGAAGCTAATATTATACATTACGTAAATTATGGAGAAATACCATGCCGTCCGAGTTCGCATCCACTGCCGATCTGGAAGAGAAAGCAGTCAGTTTTGTCCAGCTCTCCGAACACTGTTGGGCCTTCACCGCCGAAGGTGACCCGAATACCGGTGTCATTATCGGAGATGATGGAGTCATGGTCATCGATGCCACGGCAACTCCGGTGATGGCACAGGCGGTCATAGCCAAGATCCGTGAACTGACACCTAAACCGATCAAGTATGTTCTGTTAACCCACTATCACGCCGTTCGGGTGCTGGGTGCGTCGGGCTATCGAGGGGAGGGGCTGGAGCAGATTATTGCCAGCCAGGATACGTATGATTTGATTGAGGAACGGGGCCGCCAGGACATGGAGTCGGAGATCGGGCGTTTCCCGCGTCTGTTCAAGGGGGTGGACTCGGTCCCCGGATTGACTTGGCCGTCGTTGGTATTCAAGGGAGAAATGACACTCTGGCTTGGAAGGCTGGAGCTCAAGATATTGCAGCTCGGCCGGGGTCACACCAAGGGTGATACCATCGTTTGGGTACCCCGTGAAAAGGTGTGCTTCTCCGGGGATCTGGTCGAATATGAGGCGGCCTGTTATACCGGCGATGCCTACTTGGCGGATTGGCCGCAAACACTTGACCGGCTACGATCTTTGGGTCCCGAAAAACTGGTGCCTGGTCGCGGACCCGCCTTGACGGATCCGGCGCAGGTAGCCGCGGCCTTGGATTATACCGGGGATTTCGTGACTACCCTGTTTGGGGGGGCCCAGGAAGCGGTGGCTCAGGGCAAGAACCTGAAGCAGACCATGGCTTACATTCGGCAACGGATGGATCCCAAATTCGACCAGGTGTTCATCTATGAGCACTGCCTTCCGTTCGATGTTACCCGTGCCCATGACGAGGCTTCCGGCATTCGGGATCCCCGTATCTGGACCGCCGAGCGTGATCAGGAAATGTGGCATGCCTTACAGTCAGACCGATGAGCAGCATCCGCGGAGAAAGGGACCATGTTTCATACCTATAAAAACCCGGTGTATGAATACAAAAAATCGCGGGATCAGAATACATCTGGCCCGGTTCATCATCCGCTCGTTGTAGTTGGTGCCGGCCCCGTGGGGATGGCTGCGGCGATTGATGCTGCCCAGCAGGAGATACCGACGCTGATCCTCGACGAGGACAATACGGTGAGCGTGGGTTCCCGGGCCGTCTGCTATTCGAAGCGGACACTTGAAATCATGAACCGGTTGGGCTGCTCCCAACCGATGATCGAACGGGGCGTGACTTGGAATCTGGGAAAAGTATTCTTTCGCGATCAGTTGGTGAGTTCTTTTAATCTTTTACCTGAAGATGGGCACAAGCTGCCGGCGTTTATCAATCTGCAACAATACTATCTGGAAGAATACCTGGTCCGGCGAATGGATGAGTTCGAGAATCTGGAAATTCGCTGGAAAAATCGCGTGATGGCAGTCGAGACTAACGCTGACAGGGTGGTCCTTTCCATCGATACACCGGATGGCCCCTATCAACTGAGTTGCGATTGGTTGCTTGTTGCCGATGGAGCCAACAGTCCTGTCCGTGAATTTCTCGGACTGGAAAGCCGCGGCCAGTGGTTCCATGACCGGTTCCTGATCGCCGACGTGGTAATGAAGGCCGAATTTCCGCCGGAGCGATGGTTTTCCTTTGATCCTTCTTATCATCCTGGACGGTCTACGCTGTTACATCGGCAGCCAGACGACGTCTGGCGTTTGGATTTTCAGCTAGGTTGGGATGCCGATCCGGAAATGGAAAAAAAGCCGGAGAACGTGATTCCCAGAGTGCGGGCAATGCTTGGAGCGGACATTGAGTTCGAGCTGGAGTGGTGCAGTGTTTATACCTTTCGCTGTCGGCGAATGGAGACGTTTCGCCATGGACGCGTCTTCTTTGTTGGCGATGCGGCCCATCAGGTATCTCCATTTGGGGCGCGTGGGGCTAACTCCGGTATTCAAGATACCGATAATCTGATCTGGAAGTTGAAATTGGTAATGACGGGTAAGGCCCCCGACAGGTTGTTGGATAGTTACTCGGACGAACGTGTTTACGCCGCCGATGAAAACATCATGAATTCCACTCGCGCCACCGATTTCATTACACCCAAGTCCGCTGTTTCACATACCTTCCGGGATGCGGTGTTGGAGCTTTCCTGTCAACAACCGTTTGCCAGGGACTTGATAAACTCCGGTCGTCTCTCCGATACCGCTTTCTTAACTGAATCCGCCCTAACTACGCCAGATAGTGATCGATTTGGTAGTGACATGGTCCCGGGTGCGGCGATGTTGGATGCTCCGGTAACCGGAAGCCAGGGCAGTCAATGGCTAATCGATCTTGTGGGTGGCCGCTTCACGTTGCTCTACTTTGTGGATGAAACCGCCACGCTTAGCCGCAGTGTATTACAGGACTTAGAAGCACTCGGTGCCAATAGGATTCCGGTCAAGAGTCTCGTCATCGGTGGCCATGGGGAGCCTGCGGCTGGTGTTGCGACCGTAATCGATACCCAGGGACTGTTCAGGAAACGCTATGACGCTACCGAGGGTACTACCTATTTGATCAGACCCGACCAACAGGTAACGGCACGCTGGCGTGCTTTCGATATCACGAAGATTGTCGCCGCTATCGATAGTGCCACCGCTAATCACTGAGGTTTTCAGGATGCCACTCGTCAGAGAGACCAACTTCCACCAGCCCGGTAAACGCTATTTTCGGCGCTATCGGGCGGGTGATGATTTCTATGAAGCACTGATCAATATGCACCGCGAGCTCAGCGACGAGCAAAGCGCCAAGGCCAACGCCAAGCTGATCCTGCTGTTGGCCAATCATATTGGAGACCTCGAGGTATTGGGGGAGGCCCTGGAGATCGCGCGCAGCGGCGTTGATTCGTTCCCCGAAAACGAATAATCACGGTAAGCGGGGGTGAATGTCCCGCAAGGTATAGCTTGGACCCGGTGGCCTGAGGTCGAGGGCCGCGCCGGCGAGGTTGATGGTAGAAACCCCATCCAATCAATCGCTGATTCGATCAGGTAGTATTTCGGTGTGCGATGATCTATGGGGTGGGCGGATGTTGACGCTACGAGGAATTAGCCATGTTTGATCTGAATGAGACCCATGATCCGTCTCTCGCTAGCTGGCTCGAAAGCGCCAATGATCCGAACACCGATTTCCCGATCCAGAACCTGCCGCTTGCGGTATTTCGCCGCCGGGATAGCGGTGAGACATTCCGGGGTGGCATTGCCATAGGTGATCAGATACTGGACTTGGCGGCGACCGGAATCTCGAGGCTAGGGGTGGATTCAGATGTCATCGACGCGGTACGCCAGCAGACGTTGAATCGATTTATGGCCCTTGGGTCTTCGGCTTGGACGGCGTTGCGACTTGGTGCCTCCCGGGCACTCCGACTGGGTGCCGGGGAGATCGCCTCCCTGCAATCGAGCTTAGTACCCCAGAAAGAGGCGGAGTACCAGGTTGCCGCGCAGATCGGCGACTATACCGATTTCTATACTTCCCTGTATCACGCAACCAATGTAGGCAGGTTATTTCGGCCGGACAATCCGCTTATGCCCAATTACCAGTGGATTCCCATCGGTTACCATGGTCGTAGCTCGTCGATAGCGGTTTCCGGACAGCAAGTCTACCGTCCCTTGGGGCAGCTGAAATCTCCTGATGACCAGAAACCGCGGCTGGGACCCAGCAGGCGTATGGATTATGAACTGGAGCTTGGAGTATTCATCGGTTCGGGGAATGAACTGGGTGATCCGGTAGATCTCGATCATGCAGAAAGGCACATCTTTGGTTTATGCCTGCTTAACGATTGGTCGGCACGGGACATCCAAATGTGGGAGTATCAGCCGCTCGGTCCTTTTTTGGCAAAAAATTTTGCAACTACCATCTCACCCTGGATCGTGAGTACCGAGGCACTGACGCCGTACCGGCTAGCCTGGAACAGACCTGACGATCATCCACAGCCATTGCCGTATTTGGAGTCTGCCGCCAACCGGGCCGCGGGTAGCCTGGATATCTGGTTGGAGGTATTGCTGCATACCTCCGCCATGAAAGCCACCGGCATGCCGCCCCAGCGGGTTTCGTTGGGAAATTTTCGTCATGCCTATTGGACGTTAGCGCAGATGGTTACACACCATACGGTCAACGGCTGTAACCTGCGGCCGGGAGATCTGCTGGGCACTGGAACTCAATCGGGGCCTGGCCCGGATGAGGCCGGCACGTTGCTCGAATTGACCCAGGGAGGACAATCGCCAGTCGAGTTGCCCAATGGCGAGACGAGAACTTTTCTTGAAGACGGAGATACCGTAATCATGCGGGGGTGGTGTGAAAGCGAGGGTCGGCCAAGGCTCGGGTTCGGCGAGGTGGCAGCTACGCTGCTGCCCACGAAAATGTGAATCTGCCAGCCCGTAGCACGCGACAGCATCGACGCTAAACGGTGAGGAGGCAGAGATGAAGGTAGAGCGGATACATCATGTTGCATATCGCTGTAAAGATGCCAAGGAAACGGTTGAGTGGTATATGAAAAATTTGAACATGGACTTCGTATTGGCGATTGCCGAGAATCATGTGCCTTCGACCAAGGCCCCTGATCCTTACATGCATGTCTTTCTGGATGCGGGTAAGGGGAACATCTTGGCATTTTTCGAACTGCCGACCCAACCCGAAATGGGCCGTGATCCCAATACGCCGGAATGGGTTCAGCATATCGCATTCAAGGTCAAGGATAGGGAAACACTGATTCAGTTTAGACAACAGCTGAAGGCGAACGGTGTGAAGGTACTGGGCATCACAGACCATTCCCTATTTCATTCGATCTATTTCTTTGACCCCAACGGTCACCGTATTGAACTGGCATGCGCGGATCCCGAGGAAGCAGCGAAGTTGAAACGCCTCGACTCGGTCAAATGGGAAATGTTGGAGGAGTGGTCTGCAACCAAGCGGGCTCCCCGTCACGCGGCCTGGATGCACGAGGCCGAGTTTCGGGAGATGGCCCGGAATCGTTCCGAGAGGGAGTCAGAATAAGGTCTGCCCCCATGAAGAAGACCTGATCTAGCGAAACTGTGGGATTTTGGGGCTTCCGAGAGGCTCTAGTATCGGTAGCAACGACCTCAATCCGTGACAGCGGAGAATTGAGAGGACCTGTCTAGTCTTACCTTAGCCGTTTGTGCAGCAACCGGACAGGTTATCGGAAGCGCCGTTTTGCTACAGACTTGCGTTAACCGGCGCTCCAAATCATACTCTGCCCTATCGGCTTAGAATCAACTAATGAATTTTTCACGGACGAACATGCTGAATCCTGGACGGAATCTTTTTCAGCAGGGGACGCAATCCATTGAATAATACCTACGTACCCGGATTTCTCGAAGTTCTGCGCACCTATCTTTCCGAGAATCATAGCGACGCTCACCGCGTACTGCATCAGTATCAGACCATGGAGCGGACGTTTTTGCTGCAAAGCGATCTGTCGGATGGGTTGCAGCAGGTGTGTGCCGGTGAAGGTGGTGAAGGGCTGGCCGATACCCCGCTCGCCGAAGTGATAACCCTGACCCAAGAGGCTGTTTTCGAGGCCTCATGGGTCTATATGGCGGTGCGCAGAAGGATCGGCCGTTGGCTCTATTTACGTATCCATTTGGAGACGATGGGAGTCGAAGAGATATCCGTTAGCGAGTTCCTACGAATCAAGGAACGTGTTTCTGCCGGCAGTCAGGAAAGTGACGAATGGCTACTGGAAGTGGATTTGCAGCCATTTTCTAGGTATCTCCAAAAGCCCCATGAGGCACATTCCATCGGGCGGGGGGTGGAGTTTCTCAATCGTCGCCTGTCGAGCCGCCTTTTCGAGGAACTTGGAAAGGGTGACGAGCGGCTCTTGGAGTTTTTGCAGGTTCACAGTTACCGGGGGCGTCAATTGATGCTCAACGACCGGATAAACTCGGTCGAGACGCTACGGCGGGCCTTGCGCGGCGCCAGGGCCGTACTGGCCCACCGTTCTCCCGATACCAGTTGGGAGGCCATGGCGCACGAACTGGGATCATTCGGGTTTGAGGCGGGCTGGGGAGATAGTGTTTCCCGGGTTTATGAAACCATGCAGCTGCTGCTCGATATCCTGGAGGCACCTTCGCCGGATGCCTTGGAGGCATTTCTGGCGCGTATTCCAATGGTTTTTTCACTGGTGATCCTCTCGCCCCACGGCTGGTTCGGTCAGTCCAATGTATTGGGCCGCCCCGATACGGGGGGGCAGGTAGTCTACATCCTGGATCAGGTACGTGCCCTGGAACAGGAAATGCGGCAGCGGCTGCGCGAGCAAGGGCTGGACATCGAGCCCGGTGTTTTGGTCGTCACCCGGTTAATTCCTCAGGCGGAGGGTACCTCGTGTGATGAGCGTATCGAACACATTGCGGGCACCCGCAGTGCGCGGATCCTTCGGGTACCGTTTCGCAATCAGTCGGGTGAGGTCGTCCCGCACTGGATGTCTCGCTTCGAGATTTGGCCCTACCTAGAACGCTTCACTCTTGATGTAGAACGGGAGGTGCTGGCGGAACTCAACGGTAGGCCGGACTTAATCATCGGCAACTACTCGGATGGTAACTTGGTAGCCTCCTTGCTGGCCCACCGATTGGGGACGACGCAGTGTAATATTGCCCATGCTCTGGAAAAGACCAAATACCTCTACTCCGATTTGTTCTGGAAAGACAACGAAGATCAATACCATTTTTCCTGTCAGTTCACTGCTGATCTGATCGCCATGAATATGGCAGACTTCATCATTACCAGTACCTACCAGGAAATTGCCGGCACCGACCACTCCATCGGCCAGTACGAGGGGCACATGGCATTTACCCTGCCGGGATTGTACCGTGTGGTGCATGGCGTCGATGTCTACGACCCCAAGTTCAACATCGTCTCCCCTGGCGCCGATCCTCAGGTTTATTTCCCAATTTCCGAGACTGATCGACGGCTAAACCATCTGTTACCGGAGATCGAGGAACTGATTTTTGGTGGCAATGACCAGGTGGTGAGCCGGGGAGTTCTCGCCGAACCCGAAAAACCCCTGTTGTTTACCATGGCGCGCCTGGACCGGATTAAGAATATCGTTGGATTGGTGGAGTGGTATGGGCAGAGCCCGGCGTTGCGCGAGCAAGCCAATCTATTGGTGGCTTCGGGTTATATCGATCCAGACGCTTCGAGTGACAAGGAGGAGCGTGCACAGATCGCGCTACTACACGAAATGATGGACCGGTATGACCTCAATTCTCAAGTTCGGTGGGTTGAGGGTCAAGTGGACCGGGAGCGCAACGGCGAGTTATACCGCTATATTGCCAGCCACCGGGGGGTATTCGTTCAGCCTGCGTTGTTTGAGGCATTTGGGCTAACGATAATTGAAGCGATGAGCACTGGATTGCCAACCTTTGCTACACGTTTCGGAGGGCCGCTCGAGATCATTGAGGACGGTATCTCGGGTTTTCATATCGATCCCAATCAGGGGGCGGAGGCAGCGGACCGGATTGCCGGCTTTTTATCGCGCTGCCAAAAGGATCCCGGATATTGGGAACAAATCTCGAAAGGAGCGCTGGCCCGGGTTTCCGCTCGCTACACTTGGAAGCGCTATGCCGAACGCCTCATGACCCTATCCCGAGTGTATGGTTTTTGGCGCCACGTCACCAACCTAGAGCGGGTAGAGGCTAAACGCTATTTGGAGATGCTGTACGCGTTGCAGTTTCGCCCCCGAGCGGCTGCGATGGCCGAGGAATAAGAGCGCAGACGCATGTACAACGGGGTTTTTCGTCACATCTTCCTGTGCGCAACGCCGAGCAAACCCAAGTGTAGCGCTCCCGGGGTTGGGGCTGAATGCTGGGACTACCTAAAGCAACGCCTCTCGGAGGTCGGGCACGGTACACCATTGACAGGCATCCACCGCAGTAAAGCGGATTGTCTGCGCGTATGCCGGAATGGGCCGGTTGCCGTGGTCTTTCCGGAAGGTGTCTATTATGGCGATCTTACCGTTGAGAAGCTTGAACGAATAATCCAAGAGCATCTCATCGGTGGCAGGATTGTTGAGGAGTTACGTCTCGAAGATCCGTTCAGCCAATTCGCAGACTAATCTGAGAACACCCCCCCGAAGTTCATAGATATCACCCTGTGAGACGCTTGACGCAAACGATGGAATCGTATTCACGGCCTCCTGTCCTTCAGGATTTCACCGACCTTATCCATGAGTGTGTCAAGGAATTACCTTGGCTCCTTGTTCAGTGATCCAGCCATCTACCAGTGTTCGAGGTGTGATATCGAAATAAACATTCTTCACGCTGATGGCTGATGGTTTCGGTGTCCCGAGTTCTTCGGGATCCATTGACTCCAGTGTAAAGCTCTCCATGTCCGGAAGCCGTTGTTTAAAGCTTTCATAGCAGACGTAAAAGGGGACCCTTTGATCCCGGGAAGCCAGGGCCAGCAGGTAAGTTCCTGCCTTGTTAACGACTGCGCCATCTTCAAGGATGCAATCCGCGCCGGTCAATGCGACAGCGGCCTCTCTGCAAAAGATACCGATCTGGGCGTCGGTGATTAGCGTGACCGGAATCTTCATGCCGGATAGCAGGGTTGCCAGATTGCGGCCCTCGTAAAGTGGTCGAGATTCACTGACGATTACCCGGATGCCCCGGCCTTTCAATTGCCGAAATACCTCCACGACTGTCGAGCTGAGGCTGTGAGTGATTATCGTACTGTTCGGTTCAATCATTCGGGCGGCGTTGCGGGCGGCCGCCCGCGAGGCATGGATGGATAATTCTTCGAGCGAATGGGCGGCCGTGATCGCGGTTGCCCGGGCGAATTCCAAATCGTGTTTCGCAAGGGTGCCGAGGGAATTACGCCATTGTTGAAGCAGATTCCAAACGGGCGCCATGCTGGGACGGGTGTGGGCGAGCTGGTCTGCGGCGAGATTTAGATATGTGATGAGCTCCTCGGTCGACCTCGCCCGGTATTGCCGCGCGGTCTCCGCGGCGATACGCAATCCCATTCTGGCCAGTTCGCTGGCGCCAAGAGTCCGGTCGTCGCGCAACGCCTGTATTGCGACCGTAAGCGAAGAATATTGGTCAACGGGTTTCATCACGCAGACAAGCTTGAAGTGTTGCGGCCGGTGCTGGGACCGTTTGGTCCCGGCTATGGGCTTTGGGGCAAGCCCAGGTAAATTCCTGATTCCCCCAATCCAGTTGTACTTGATCAGGATTGGACAAATTGAATAAACAGGGACGCGCTGTCCGGCGGATAACGATTGAATTAGCGTTCATTTACCAAATAGGGGCTGTCAAAAGCCAATAAATGTCTATAATCTGACAATACCACGGATAATTTAAGATAATAATTATAGAAACGGATTTCGTTAACTATCACAAGCAACCCTGACAGTAGTACTCACCAGCCATCGGGAGCGGTCTAGCTATGCAGATCACCGGTATGTATTGGGGCGCGAAGCTCCTGGAGTATGTGGATTATCCTACCTCGGAAGTGTTAGGTCCCGAGGCGAGCGGCGATCAGATCAAAGAGTTGATCGGACGTTGGGGAGAGATTTTTGTCAAGCCGATGTTCAAGGGAGGGGTAGGGAAGAAAGGCAAGGCGGGCCTGCTGGGACGGGCTAAGAATCTTGCTACTGCGATGAAGGAGAAGGAGCGGCTCTATTTTGCCGAGCATTTTCACAATAACACCCGCGCCAAGGCCGAGGGAGTTACCTTTGAAGGCGCAGTCCCGGCTGAGTACGAAGTTTATTTTTCAATCACCGACAGCACCATATATCGCGCTCCGGTAATCACCATTACCCATCATGGGGGCATGGATATCGAGGAGCTTCCTCCGGACAAAATCGCCTGCATTCCATTCGACCCGTTGACCGGCCTCAAGGGGTTCGTGGTTTCCAACGCCCTGCGGAAGATCAACGCACCACAAGAACTGGTTAGTCCGTTGGTGCAGAATCTCCCCAAACTTTGGGAGCTTTACCATAACTACAGTATGACTACGTTAGAACTGAATCCCATCCGCATGATGCCGGTAGAGAAGGGCAAACTGGCTCCCTTGGCATGTGATTTCAAATGTGCCTTTGACGCAGATGATCCAAACTGGAGGAGGCTGGGCTTACCGTCGGATCTGGACGCCTCGGGTTACTCCGATTTTGAGCAAGAGGTCAACGCCTTACGAACTTATCAGGGTCAGTCCGATGTCTTCGTGATCAACCAGCAGGGCACCATCACCGCAATGACCTTCGGAGGTGGCGCGAACGCTTTGGTAACCGAACAATTGGGAGATTCGGCAACTATCTCGTCAGATTTTGGGGGTAATCCACCCTACGAGAAGATGCATGACATTTCTCGTATCGTCTATAAATACTGGCTGGCTCAATCCAACGTGCTCTTCATCATAGGAGGAAAGGCCAATAACACGGATATCTACGAGACATTCCGTGCCATGGCGGACGCCCTGCGGGATCATTTTCACCATGTTGCCCCCCAGCCACTTTACGTCGTGGTAGGCCGTGGTGGCCCTAATCTCATTCGGGGCATGGGCTATTTGCGGGATACCCTGGATGGGCTCGGATTACCCTACCAGATGTTTGGCTACGATTCCGCAATGAGTGAGGTGGTCAACTTTGCCCAAGCCGCGGATAAATGGATGAAGGCGGGAGGGCGCGAGATCGTGGCCAGGAGGATGGGGATTAGTTAACGGGGGATAGCCCATCGGGGCTTCAACATACCCTGGCAGCCGGTAACCGGTTGCCGGATTTACTCAGGGGACTTCATATGCATCAGCAGGGCGTAGCGGCTTTTCCTCACTATTTCGTCGGTATCAATTCGTTAGCCGAACTGGCAACACGGCAAGACCGCGTGTGTGTGTTGAATATAACCGGCGGTGAAAGTCGTAGTGTCACGCCGGTCAGCCACACCTATTCTCGGGGCAATATCGTGTGCGGTACCGCACCTGGACGGCTCGGTACGGTGATGAAAACTCCCATTGGAGACATCCCCGTTTACAATAATATTGCCGAGGCACTGGAAGCGGGCCACCGGTTTAACGTGGTGGTTATCTACCTCCCTCCCTCCGGGGTTCGGGATGGTGTCCTGGAGGCGTTACGCATCAATCCGGATATAAACAAGATCGTCATCCTCACCGAGAAGGTGCCAGTGCACGATGCCCGGATAATCCGCTCTCTTGGCCAGATGTATGGTGTGGACATTTTCGGTGCCAACTGCCTGGGGATTGCCGACGCCCATAATCGGGTGCGTATCGGTGGAGCCCTGGGAGGGAACTCCCCGGCGGAGTCGTTGCTTCCTGGATCAGTAGCCATTTTCTCAAACTCTGGTAACTTCACCACCACCATCGCCGTTTATCTGGCTACTGCCGGGTGGGGCACGACGGTTTCGATTTCCTCGGGCAAGGATGTGTACATCCACTATTCTGCCGCCGAGTTCACCCACGCTTTTCATAACGATTACCGCTCCAAGGTTGCGGTGATGTATATCGAGCCCGGCGGATATTACGAAAAGAATCTTGAATTTGAAAAACCGGTGATCGCATGTGTCGTTGGCCGATGGAAGGCGAAACTGACCCGAGCCTGCGGCCACGCGGGGGCGATTTCCGGGAGCGGCGACAGCGCGGCGGCCAAGGAAAAGTGGTTCATGGAAAAGTTCGGGGTGGATGCGATCTTCACACCTGATAATCCGGTGTGTACCAAGAAAGGCGCGGTTGTGGTCAATATTGCCCATCTTCCCCTGGCGATGAATGCGGTGATGAAACTCAACGAGGTGAGGCCCGACTTCAACCCCAAAGGTAATCTTTCTCTCAAATGCTGGTTCAGTAACACTCAGGGTATCGATCTGCCCAAACATCTGGATCCTCCGGTAGTCAAGGCCATTGAACCCTATGACCAGCAAGTCGAAGGGCTGGGGGAACAAGTCGGCGCTGTTTTCCCGCGTCAGTCCATGAAGGACGCTTCAGGCGCCTCGATGATGGATCCGCGGACTCAAGTGACCAAGGTGCACGGCACCAGCGTCCTTGATGCCTCGACGCATTCGTTCGAGGACAATGTGATTAAAAGCTTGATCCGGGAGTATCCCGACGACCGGGGTGCCGCGCTGGCCAATGTAGCCCTAAACGCCTACGTCAACCAGCACGGTAGCGTGGGATTGGCTGCCGCAGAAGCCTCGCGGGCCGCCGGCAACAGCCCTAATACGGCTTTGTGCGCGGCGCTTGCACTGCAGGGACCCCGCCAAGTGGCGCCGGCCAGTCAAGCGGTATCTACCCTGATTGGACTGTTCAAAAAGAGCGGTTTAAAGGATCCTAATGATGTCGATTTTGATTTTTCGTCGCTCGTGAAAGAGGCGCTAGAGGGAGAGGCGAGGTCGCACTTGGTGTCTGATGCCGACTGCGACAAGGGGGCCGCCATGTTGCAAGCGATCGACGAACGTGGCGTCAAATCGGTTTTCGTCGAGTTTGTCGGTGCGCTAGCTAAGGAGTCTGGAGGGCGGGTGCGTGCTCAGGTCATCGTGGCGGCGATCGCCCTCCACCTCGGTTGGAAGGCTTTGATGCGTAAGCGTATCGCACCGTTTACCTTGGTGAATCTTCCTTGGCATTTTCGGATATTCAGTACCGTGGTAGGCGCGGCTGCGAGTGCCGATTCTCAGACTGGCGACAGTTTTTGCGGTGTGAAGAACACCGAATTGATGGGGCAGTGGCAATTTGCCGAGACTGCCCATCTGGCACTTTTCGGTTCCCGCCCGGGAAAGGAAGATCTGTTCGCATTCTCGGTATTGCTGGGGCTGATTATCAGCAACGGACCGGGTACGATTTCCGCCCAAGGACCCAAGGGTTCGGTAAGCGCCGACGGTCCTGAGGCTCCGGAACGGGTTCAAATCAACAAGTGCTACATCGGCTTCCTGACACATACCGGTTATGCTCATGGTGGCAACGGGTTCGAGGCAATATCGTTTTTGTTGGAGCGATTTCGTGATGCCCAGCTCGCGGATCCGGGGGACCGTGATCATGGGCTGAATTTGAAAGAGATGGCTGCTGCCTATGCCCGGGAGTACCAAGCCTACAAGAAGAAGGCAAAGGCCGAGGGTGAACTCTCGTATTTTAAGATTCCCTGCGTGAATCATCCGGTGTTCAAGGGGGAAGACGTCAACTATGATCCTCGCGAAGTGTTCGTAGGCGAACTTCTTGAAACCCGTGGAAGCTACAATGTGTTTCTCGATTTCTATCATGAGTTGGTGCAGGCGCTTTTCACCACGGGAGTGAGCCGCAATGTCTACTGCGTGAATATCGATGCGGTCATCGCGGTAATTTTGCTGAAGATGCTATGGAAGCCGTTTATGGACGGCAGCATCAGCGAAAGCACCATGGAGTATGCCGCATTCACTACCTTTATATTCAGCAGAATGCTTGGTACTGCCGCCGAGATAGATGACCACACAAACAGGGGACGGGATTTGGATACCCGCACACCTGCAAGCCAGTGCCGGTATGTGGGGTGAGTGGGGAGTGCGGGGGATTCGTCGGTTGCGGCCGAGATTGCCATAACCGCTGGCCGTGACGGCGCATCAGGAACAACGGTTAATGCCGTTTAGCCGAGAGCAGATATTTAATTTGGTGGCCGACGTCGAGCGGTATCCGGAGTTCCTGCCTCTGTGGCACCACGCCAAGATAACCCGTTCTCCCGAGGATAGTAGTCTCTACGTAACCGTTCAGACTCTTCAATTGGGGTTGATGATAAAACGATTCCGCACGGAGACCCGGCTCCGGTCGCCCGACAGTATCGATGTAAGATCCAGTGATCCGTTGTTCGATCGGTTTCATATTCACTGGTCGTTTGAAACCGGACCTGACGGAAGCTGTTTAGTCGATTTTTTACTCGACTGCGAAGCGCGCTCGATATTTTTGCGGCCGATGCTGGATCTCCTGTTGCTTGACACCGCCCGGAGCACTGTTGGGGCATTTGAGCGTCGGGCTCACGCACTGTACGGAGCAGTAAACTGATCCCGGGCGGCGCGGCGGCGTCATTACTTAAGCATGACCACCTTTTGATACAAACCACCAAAATAGACTTGTTTCTTGATTGATTTAGGCTGGGTTCCGGTGGATACCCAGTCGGCGATCTCCTCTCTCCATAAATCCAATGCAAAGGGTTCCAGTGTTTTGAACACCAACGGCATGAGATAGCGGAGAGGATGGTGTGGCACCGGCCGGTGGTAATCTACGAAAATCAACTTGCCACCCGGTCGGAGTACCCGCAGTGCTTCACTGATGGCCCGTTTTCTGACGGACATGGGTAACTCGTGCAACAGAAAGAATATCAGTACTTGGTCGAAGGATGCATCGTCGAACCGAAGGTTTGCGGCATCCTGGCAATGTAGAACAGTCCTTCCGGCAGTCAATTTACCGTGCAGGTTCTCCAGCTGAATCGGTGCAACATCCACTACGTCAAGTTGTGCCCCCGATTGATGCCGGGCCGCCAGTTCCGGCGTTAGGTTGCCATAGACGCAAGCAACCTGGAGGGTACGTCCATCGATGCTTGGCCCTAGTTCATTCAGTGCGGCGTCTCGCAGGTGCGCGTAGTTGCCCCACAGGATGGCATTGATTACCCACTGCTGCTCGAAGAAGCGAAGTCCTCGAGGATGCAGGTACGCCCACCAGTAGCGCTGTTCCAGATAATCTGGGATAACATCAGGCCGCGCGACGCTATCCAGGTTCCCTCCAATCATAGTTTCAGCGAGCCCGAAGGCGCTCTTTTTCTGCATCGTGGATCCCCCCTCTACCCCTTTGGAAGCAAACAGTCGGCACTGGCCATGACAGAATCAAACAGCCAACCGCGTCAGGTTACTTCAGGAGTGTATTATTGATTGTAAGCCATCCAACTCAATGAGTAGCATTGGAAAAGGTTCTCATAAAGTTTCGCCACATTCCTTTGCTTATTGTCATATTTCCGTATAGCCTTCCACACTATAGTAGGATTCAATGCAAATTGCATATACCTGAGTATAAAAATACTTGCTTGAATCGTGCTCCTGTCAGTAATCTTGAACACGGAATCGCAGTACAACGCAAAAATAGTGGGGCGTTGGTATGGGGAGCCCGGGGAGCGGCTAATTGTTGCTTAGGCCGGGAATGGTAGGCTTCCTTTTAGCGGCGCAGTCAGTACACGTACTCATGGTAAAAGAGATAATGACCAGCGGCGTATCGAGCTGGTGGTGCAATCCAAAGGCAGTCGGTACAGACATGGAGGGGACGTGGAAGTCATAACAACAGATATCGCAATTGTTGGTGCCGGCGGAGCTGGGTTGAGAGCGGCAATTGCCGTTGCCGAAGCCGCGCCAGATCTCAAGGTGGCGCTAATCTCCAAGGTTTATCCAATGCGCAGCCATACGGTTGCCGCGGAAGGCGGTGCGGCGGGGGTTATCAAGTCCGAAGACAGTCTGGAAAACCATTTTCATGATACGGTGTCGGGCGGCGACTGGCTGTGTGATCAGGATGCCGTCGAATTATTCATCGAACAGGCGCCCAAGGAATTGATCCAGCTAGAGCACTGGGGCTGTCCATGGAGTCGCGAGGCCGATGGGCGGGTAGCGGTCAGGCCTTTTGGTGGAATGAAGATCGAACGCACCTGGTATGCGGCCGATAAGAGCGGTTTCCACATTCTACATACGTTATTCCAGACATCATTACAGTTTCCAACCATCGACCGCTTCGATGAATACTACTGCACCGATCTGCTTGTAGAAGGGGGCCGATGCCAGGGGCTCACCGCGATGGAGATGCGCACGGGCCGAATAAAGGTGTTTCGGGCCAAGGCAGTAATTATTGCCGCAGGCGGCGCGGGTTGGATGTTTCCATTTACCACCAACGGAGCGGTAAAGACGGCGGACGGCATGGCGATGGCCTATCGGGCCGGCGTGCCCCTTAAGGATATGGAATTCGTGCAATATCATCCGACGGGTTTGCCGGGCACCGGTATTCTTCTCACCGAAGGTTGTCGGGGTGAAGGGGGTATTCTCGTAAACAAGGATGGATATCGTTATCTGCAGGACTACAATCTTGGGCCACCCGATCCATGGCCGCGCAAGAAGGCAATGGAACTAGGCCCACGTGACCGCCTTAGCCAGGCGTTTTGGCACGAGCAGCAGAAGGGGAGGACCGTCAGCACCAAATGGGGCGATGTGGTGCATCTCGACCTTCGGCATTTGGGAGAAAAGAAGATCGACGAACGATTGCCGCTGGTGCGAGATCTTGCTCGGAGTTATGTGGGTGCCGACCCGGTTCACGAATTGGTCCCGGTACGCCCCGTAGTGCATTACATGATGGGGGGCATAGATACCAACATCGACGCTGCGACGGCGATGCCAGGGTTATATGCGGCGGGTGAGTGCGCCTGTGTCAGCATCAATGGAGCGAACCGCCTGGGATCTAACTCGCTTACCGAGTTGCTGGTATTTGGGGGGCGCGCGGGACGGCATGCAGCCGAGTACGCACGGAAAACGACGCATCTCACCGAATCGTTAGCGGATCAACTGGGGGAGATGGCCGCGCAGCGGGTTACCGAGCTGTTTCACAAGGAGGATCAGGGAGAATCGCTTTCGGTGCTCCGTGGCGAAATGAACAAGACCCTTGAGTCCGGTGCCGGTATCTATCGCACCGAAGACACATTGCAGGAGACTTGTAAGAAGCTTGCCGAATTGCGTGCCCGTTATAGGTGTCTTCACCTTGACGACAAAAGTAAAGTCTTTAATACCCAATTGGTCTATACCATGGAGCTGGGATCTATGCTCGAGGCGGCACACGCTATGGCGCATTCTGCTTTGCAGCGAAAGGAGTCCAGGGGGTCTCATCAACGTCTCGATTATACCGAGCGCGATGACGACAATTTCCTGAAACATTCTTTGGCTTACTATGCTGCCGAGGAAGACCCGAGAATTGACTATCAAGACGTGGTGATTACCCGATCACAACCGGCGGCGCGGGTCTATGGAGGGGCAGAATCATGAGCCACAGGACGATTGATCTGGAGGTCATGCGTTACCGTCCGGAACAGGACGATGAACCTTGGGTGCAAACCTACAAGGTGCCGTGCGAGGAGGATTGGGTAGTACTGGATGCGTTGATATACGTGAAGGACAATCTTGACGGCTCCCTCAGCTATCGATGGTCATGTCATATGGCGGTGTGTGGGAGTTGCGGGATGATGATCAACGGAGAACCGGCGCTGTCCTGCAAGACCTTTATCCGCGATCTACCGGGTGATGTCATACGCGTCGAACCACTGACGAATTTCCCAATCGAGCGGGATCTGGTGGTGGTAATGGATGATTTCATCGAGAAACTGCAGCGGGTGAAGCCCTATATCATCCGTGACGAAAGCAAACCTATCAGTGAGGGTGAGCACCGGCAAACACCGGCGCAGTTGAAAAAATTCAAACAATACACGCTTTGCATCAACTGTTTATGTTGCTATGCGGCCTGCCCGCAATACGCTTTGATTCCCGAATTCATCGGTCCCGCGGCCCTTACACTGGCCCATCGTTATAATCAGGATTCCCGGGATCAAGGATGGGAGGAACGGGAAGATGTGGTAGCAACCAACGAAGGGATTTGGGATTGCGCCTTTGCCGATGCCTGCTCGATCGTCTGCCCTAAACATGTAGATCCGGCAAGTGCCATCCAGCAGATGAAGATCTCGAGCACCCTGTCTTGGTACAAGAATCTCATAGGCCTCGGAGGAAAGAAACGGTGAATGGACGACCTTATGTCAGAGAGGTTCGCACGGCCAGCTGGTATTTCGGGAGATGGCGGGACCTCCATCATATGTTGAATGAAATCAGCTCTATCTTTATCGGTGGATATGCATTGATCCTGTTGTGGGGGGTGAAGTCCCTGGCGGCCGGTGAACAGGCTTACCTCGCTTTTTTGGACGGTTTGACTTCTCCGCTGTCGCTGACCTTTCACTGGGTGGCACTGGGATTTACCCTGTTGAACTCGGTGTCATGGTTTGGAGTAACTCCCAAGGCGATGCCGGTACAGATCGGCGACGAATTTCTTCCTGGGCACTATATCGCGATCGGACACTATGTCGCTTGGTTCTGCGTCTCGCTGGTGGTGCTCGTTGTGAGTGGGGTATTCAGCAATGGCTAGGTCCAATAAACCGTTGGTATGGAGCCTGTTTGCCGCGGGAGGCACATTGGCGGCCCTGCTAGTTCCGGCATTGGTGGTTGTCACGTTAGTGGTAGCTTACGGTTATCTACCGGCCGCCCTCGACTATCAAACCATGCATGCCTTCGCGGCGAACTGGTTGGGTAAAGTGATACTGTTTGTTGTCATCGCCCTCTGTCTCTGGCACGCGGCCCACCGGTTGCGGACCGCGCTGCACGGACTTGGACTTAGAGCAGACAAGTGGGTGGCGAAAGCAGGTTACACCGTCGCGGGCTTAGGGACTGTCTTCGCTATTGTCTATCTATTACAGATTCACTAGTACGGCCGAAAAACCGATATTGTTGACGTTTAGAACCTAATCTCAAAATTGCTGCACGCCACCGATACGGCGTTAAAATCTGCCTCAAATGCTCATTTACTCTGCGTAAATGCGCGGTTTCGTTCGGTTTTGCCTGGTCTCGAAATCGTTCGCTAATTTTGAGATAGGTTCTAATTGGTCAATGGGGCGGGGGAGCCCTATCTTCAGTAACCTGGCTGCATCCACCACATCCTCCGCAGCGGCTCCCGGTTTCGATTGAGTCGTGCTCGGGGTCGAGCTTGTTTAGCCAGCGCTGGAAGAGAATCCATCCTCCGCAAGCTGCAGCCAGCCCGGTGATCGCCAATAAGTAATCGAGCATAGGGTCCTGGTCCTCAGGCTTTGGGTGGTCAAGCCCCACTGAAGAGGCCGGCAAAGCCCATGAAGGCCATGGACAAAATGCCGGCGATGATCAGATTCATAGCAGTACCCCGTAATAGAACCGGCACATCCGCCAGCGCCACCTCTTCACGGATTCCCGCCATCAGTACCAGCGCCAAGGTAAAACCAGCCCCGGCGCCGAGCGCGAATACCAAGCCCTCGGCCAATCCATAGCCCCGATTGGTGGCGAATATCGCGAGGCCGAGGATGGCGCAATTGGTGGTAATCAGTGGCAGAAAGATTCCCAACGCCCGGAACAACGCCGGACTGAGCCGCTTGATAACCATCTCAATGAATTGCACGGTACTGGCGATTACCACGATAAAACTGATGAGTCGTAAGTAGGGTGCGTAAATCAGCACATAGGTATTCAGCAACCAGGCGCACAGTGCGGTAATCAACATCACGAAGATATTGGCAAGGCCCAGGCGAAAAGCGGTATCCAAGCGACTTGAAACACCCAGGAATGGGCACAATCCTAGAAAATAGGAGAGCACAAAATTGTTGATCAGCAGCGCACTGATAAAAATCCATACCAGGTCATTCATTTCGGTTCAGCCTCCAGCTCCTCCAAGCGGATGGCTAGCCGCTGTTTACGTTCTCTCAACCAACTAAAGAAGAGTAGCAGCAGTCCGAGCGTGAGGAACCCTCCGGGGGGCAGGATCATGATTACCCAGGGCTCAAAATCCGGTCCAAACAGTGAAACGCCAAACAGTGCACCTTCTCCGAGAATCTCACGGACTGCTCCCAGTGTGAACAGGGCGAATAAAAAACCGCTTGCCATCCCTAGGGCATCCACCACCGCCAGACGTACTGAATTCCGGGACGCGAACGCTTCCTGGCGGCCAAGTATCATGCAATTGGCGACGATCAACGGGATGAAGGCCCCCAACTCTTTGTGGACCACCGGCGCCAGAGCCTCCAGGGTGAAGTCGGTAACCGTAACAAAAGTCGCAATAATGATAATGTAAGTGGAGATTCGCACTTGCCGTGGTATCCATTGCCGCAGGGAAGAAACCAAAAAGCTTGAGGCCACTAACACGAAAAAGGTAGCGCCGCCCATCGCCAATGCATTGATAGCAGAGTTGGTGACGGCCAGCATTGGGCACATGCCAAGTACCTGAACAAATACTGGGTTATCCCGCCAAAGTCCCTTAATGAATTCCGCATGGGGGTCTTCCTTACGCCTGCTCATATCAATCCCCGGTTACCGTCGGTTGTGCCGCTTCTAGGCGCGGCAGCCACTGGCGATTTGCTTCGTTGATGATCCGTACCACTGCCTTTGACGAAATCGTGGCACCGGTTATGGCATCGATCTCGTTGGCGGCGGTTCGTTTTCCCTTTTTGACTGCCCGAATTTCAGGATCGACGGCAAGAGATCTGAATCCGGAGACGAAGGATTCGTCCTTATAGATTTTATCTCCGAGCCCGGGCGTCTCCCGGCTTTCTAGTATCTCCATCCCCGATACCTTTCGCTCCGCGGGCAGGTAGCCATAGAGTAGGCGGATGGTATCCTGAAATCCTGGACCCGCACCGGGAATGGCATAACCGACCAATCTCCCGTTTTGATCGTAGCCGCTGAAGATGGCCTGGTCCCCCTTCTGTTCGTCCTCGGTTTCCACAAGCTTGCCGTTGCGGTATACCAGCCGTTTTAGAGAGGTTACGCTTGGCAGCACGTTGAATACTGCCTCTCGGAGCATTCGGGCTTTATAAGCGGTGATTGTGGGCAAGGTGGTCTCGAAGGCCAACACGATGATCAGGCCCGAAAGCAGACCTGCGAGACTGAGGGTGGCAACCAACCTCAGCGAGCCCGGTTCTCCACCCCCCGTGGTCACTTCAGGCAGGCCGTTCATCGACTGCTCCCTCCTTTTCCAAAGACTCGCGGTTGCGTGTAGCGGTCGATAAGCGGAGTAGCACTGTTCATCAGTAAAATGGCGTACATCACGCCCTCCGGAAATCCACCAAATACCCGGATCAACACGATGAGCAGGCCGATGCCCACCGCAAATATCCAGGTGCCAGTGGGCGTTAACGGTGAGGTAACCGGATCAGTTGCCATATAGAGCGCACCCAACAGTAACCCACCCGAGAAAATAGAGAACAATGGACCGGGGTAGCGTTCGGGATCACTTAGCAAGAGAAGGGCGGAAAATAATGCCACCGATACCAGTATTCCCGTTGGAATGCGCCAGTCCAGATCACGGCGGATCAAGAGATACACGGCTCCCAGGATTAGCAGCAGCCCACTGGTTTCACCGATACATCCGGTACTATTGCCACTGGCCAACAGCCAGAGATCCGTGCTCACTCGTTCAAACTTCATGAGGCCCAGCGGGGTGGCCGCGGTTACACCGTCATAGCCGGGTTGCATGAACGGCATTGCCAGTGTACTCGAACCGATCCGGAAAAATTCTCCCGGAGCGCTTTGCGCACTCCAGGTGGTCATGGCGATTGGAAAGGTGGCGAGTAGAAATGCCCGGCCTACCAGGGCCGGATTGAAAAGATTCTGCCCCAGACCGCCCCAAATCAATTTACCAAGCCCAATCGACACAGCCCCGCCGAGGAAGGCCATCCACATAGGCAGTGCCGGGGGCAGCGTCAGGCCGAGCAACAGGCCTGTCAACAAGGCGCTATAGTCATTGAGACGGGAGCCGCGGTAGCCAGCGGGTGAGAACAACCATTCTGTTACCACCGCCCCCAGAATGCTTGCGCTGAGCACCAGCAGGGCGCTAATTCCAAAAAACCAGATGCCCGCCAGGGTGGCAGGCATCAACGCCAGCAGCACGTCCAGCATGGCTTGGCGGGTGGTCAGTTGTTGCCTCAGCAGAGGCGATGCCTGTAGCCGCAGTTTAGGCTCGCCCCGATTCATTCCCGCGTGTCTCCGGATTGCCTGAGTTGAGATTTTGCCAACCGGATAAGTTGTACGATGGGGATTCCAGAAGGACAAGAATAGGTGCAGGAGCCGCATTCCACACAATCGCCCACCGAGTAGCTTTGCATCTCCGCGAATAAGCGAGCTTTGGCGAGTCGAGCCAGCCTCGATGGATTGAGGAAATACGGGCAAGCCTCCAGACAGCGTCCGCAACGGATACAAGGGTACTCCCGGGAATCGGTTCTTTGCAGCTTACGGAACGCGAGTATCCCCGAGGTACCTTTAAGTACGGGAACATCCAAGCTAACCACGCTGGTACCCATCATCGGACCACCCATGACAATCTGTGAGATATCGGACTGCATTCCTTCACAGAAGCGCAAGACTTCGCGCAACGGCGTACCCACGGGGACAATCAGATTGGCTGGCTTGGCTACTCCGTCGCCCGCAACTGTCACCACCCGCTCGATGAGTGGCATGCTTCGTTCGAACCAGTCGGCGATCGCGACTACGCTGCCCACATTGTTCACGATAATACCCAGATCTCGCGGCAGCCCCCCGGCAGGTACTTCCTGTTTGAAGATAGACTTGATTAGCATCTTTTCCGCGCCCTGGGGATACTTGACCCGCAAAGGCACTACCCGAATCCTTTGACTGTCGCTGCCGATGTGCTCTCTCAGCGTGGCGATCGCGTCCGGTTTGTTGGTCTCCACGCCAATGGTCGCGGATTTGGCTCCCAAATTATGCAGCAAGATCTCGATACCCTTCAGCAAGGCGTCTGGCCGCTCCACCATGAGCCGGTGGTCGCTGGTAAGGTAGGGCTCACACTCCGCGCCGTTCACCAACAGATGGTCGATATGCTGACCTTCTGGAATCGAGTATTTTACGTGGCTCGGGAAGGCAGCCCCCCCTAAGCCGACTATCCCGGCTTGCTGAATCTCGGCGACAAACTGGTCGGCGGTAAGGTGACGCCAATCCCGGGGATGCTCGGGAATGCGTTGGGTATCGTAAGGATCGCTCTCGATGGTGATGGAGAGTGAGAACATCCCCCCAGGGTAACGCCGGTTGTCTATGGCATGTACACGGCCCGTCACGGGGCTGTGCAAACAGGTGGAAATAAAGGCACCGGGCTCGGCGATAACCTGCCCACGGAGCACTGGATCACCCACCTTGACCACCGGCTTTGATGGCGCCCCCAGGTGCTGGTTAACGGGTACCAGATAGCGGCTGGAAAAGGGCATGCGCTGCATGGATAGTGCCATCGTCCCAGCTTTGTGTTCCTGCGGGTGCACTCCGTGGGCAAAACTGTATTCCAGCAATTTGGATAACGGATTATTCATCAGCCATTTCATCCGTGCGCGCCAGGTTGGGTTGGCGGGGTGGGCGGCCATTGGCTTCCTGATATCCCGCCATGGACAGCAGACGGTCACGGATCTCACGACGGGCTTGTTGCAGCATTTCGTCGTGAAGGTGACGGATACGGTTCTCGTAGGATGACTTCAGTTCATCCAGCTCTGATTGATGGGATGCGGCCACCGCGTCTTTGGCTTGTTGCTTGACTCGTTGGGTGAACGGTGTAACCAGCCCGGCGACTTCCTGCAGCATCCGCCACCCATGGAATCGTTGTTCGCAGGAGCGGATCAGTGGGACGGCTACCCGGTAGCGGGTTTCCTGACCTCCCGCCGGGGTGTAAGCCACCCAGGGAGAGCTATCCCTGCGCCTTTCCTCTTGGAGGTTGAGATAGTCGGCCAGTGGCATGGGATCTGGCGCATCGGGCTGGATGGGCGAAAAGCAGTGGGTGAACCGGTGCTCGCCCAGGGCCCATTCAACAGTGGTCAATGGTGATCCGTTCTCTTGGCTGTACCACCCAGCATGAGCTTCCGGGTTCCCATCCAAGTTAAACCGTGTTCCAAAGACGCCGTCGGCACGGGGGTCAAAGACAAACAACGGAAAGGTGCGGCTGTCCACCGCCAATCGGGAGCGGTGGATGGTCCGGTCCGTGGGAAAACCATGACGCTTGGGGCAAGGTGCATTTACCTGGACCAAGGCCGGCCCCGGGTAATCGAGAGCCTTTTTTAGCGTGTCCAGCAGATGATCGGGGTAACCCACGGCACACTGGGCAATGAATGCTTGCCGTCGGCTCAACGCCAGCAACCCCAAATCGGAACCCGTATCCTCAAGCGGTGCCAGGGACAGATCCGCCTGTGGTATTCCAGCGATACCGAGATCCAGCTCCGCAAAGACCAGCAACTTAACCGGTAGCGTCCCACCCAGTATGCTGTAAAGCTGAGACAAGCCCCTTCCCGCAAGCAAAGCATTGCTGCCAATCACCAAGACCCTCGGGCATAGCGCCCGTTCTTCATCATCGAGATCATCCCAGCCTAACTGTTCCAAGTTAGACCACTGTCGCGCGGCATCTGCCGGGCTTTCCAGCTCCAGCCGCGCCTTGCGCAGCAGCACCATGCCCTCGATGGTTTGGTGAATCTGTCCCTGTTGTAACCCGGCAGCGAGTTGGGGACCATCGCCGGTGGCATCGACCGATACCGGAATACCAAACGGGTTGTCGGGAAAGGCCCCGGTCCAGCCGGCGGGGGACTCGGCTGACAGTACCAAGCCCAGCGCGGCGCGGCCAAGTCCTTGCTGGCCTTCGCGCAGCCGCCAAACGAGATCACGCAGTTGTCTGGCGAGAGTTACCAACCGCCGCAATCTGAGGGTATCGACTCGGGCATCTGGCCCCGCTCCGCTGTCCCCGAGCAGTTGGGAAAGGTCTACTTGGACACTTTCGGTTTGAGCCAGCCCGGAGGCCAACGCATCAAGATCATCCGCCGGCAGGGCATCGGCTAGAATCTGCCGTATCAGGCGGGAGATGGCTTCGCGGGCATCCTCGAGTTTGACAATATACCGATCCCTAAGTGGCCTCTGCCGGGCTTCAGCCGCCGCCAGCGTCAAGCGAATTGCCAACCGCTCACCGGATCCGGGTTCTGCGCCATCGCCACCGGCCAAGGATCCCAGGATAGCCCGTGACAACAGCATGGCCGCCGCGGGACCCGGTTCGGAATTTACCGCGGTCCGTTCGATAGTGTCCACCGAGGTCTCGGGTAGCTGTTCCCAAAGGTCTCGGAGCTGCCGCACGTCGCTCAACAGTGTCGGACTATGTGGGGTCATGGTCAGCGCCTGCGGTGTGCAGTGCAGTGCGCATATCCCGCAGCCTTTGCAAGATGCGGGATCGATCGATAGGAACAAAAGATTGCCACCGCCTGGCTGTTGTTCCTCAATAGTGCCGAACATCGGCTCAGTTATCGAAATTTGCAGAGGCCCAAGGGCGCTCAGCAGTTTTTTTCCAGCCGCTTCAAGGGTCAGCTTGCGGCTTTCCGGTAGTGGTTGATGGGCCAACCAGTCGAAAGCTTGTTCCAGTAAAACACTCGCAGTAGCCGGTTTTTGTCCCGGTTTCTTGCAGAGCTCGGAAATACGCTGGGACAGGCGGGCCGCCAGCGGACGCATGCTGTCCGCGCCACTGATCTTGATTCCGGCCTCCAACACGGCATCGGGGCGGAGGGCGGTTACCCCAACTGCGCCGTCTGGACACAGGCTCCAGCATGCCCCACAACCGGTACAAGCCTCTGCGTCGAGCACGGGCAAGCTAGCGCGCAGCCCTTCAAGACTCCGTAATGCGGAAGAAAACGGAGGCAAGGCACCGCTGGCCAAATAAGGGTCGGGGGCTAGTTCGCTGCCCGCCCGATCCTGTTGCAGCACACCGATCTGACCCCAGAACCGGGGTAGGTTGTCGTAGGTGTCTCCGCTGGTACCGAGGCCGGTTAGACGGGCCGGTATCTTGGAAGGTGAAGGAGCGGTGGAACCTGTATCCGGGATTCGGTCTGTCACTTCGTGGACCGTTTCCAGCCCGGATCTGAAGGCGGCAAGCCGCTCATCGCGAAGCGCCGAGGGCAGCCCGGCCAGAGCGGATTCTCGACTCGACGACAGCCGGCGGCGACTGGAGTCCAGCAATCCCCGTTCAAGCAACACCTGGCAAGTTGCTCCTAGTAGACGCTCATTGCGAAGATCCCCTCGGGGCGGTAACGAATTCTTAAGAGGCAAGGGATCGATGCGGAAGATCCGATGGGTAGCCCCCGTTGAATTCGGCACGCCTTCCTGAAGTGCGCCTGCCGTATCGCCACCTTCGATCAGCACCGTACCGTCTGTCGCTAGCCTTGCCTCCGTCAACGCAGTTGCCGGTGTTCCCGAAGTGAGCACCAGAAGATCGGCGGGTTGTCGGTCAGCGGGATCTCGCAGTCCCTCGGGCGCCCAGGTGAATTGGTCCACGCAGTCGCTTCCCCAAGGTGCGGGTGAGATTGCCGGACGGCTGCGTAGTTCGCCTTTTTCTGCGCGCCAGATGAGTTCGGCAACGTCTAGGGCGAGCGTCTCTCCCGTACCCCCGGAAACTCGATTTACCGCTACCGTGATCGCCCCCGGGGGGCGCAGGTCAGGGCCTTCTTCGGTTGCCGTTACACTCAGCCGTCCAAGTTCCGGGTAGTCACGACGCAGCCGATCGAGCAACACCTGCCGTTTGGGGTAGCTGCTCGATGGCGCATCGAGGTGAATTCCCAAGTAACATCGAGGTTGTGCCCAGTCCGTCGCCCGCAAACAGAATGCAAGCAGATCTCCACTGTCCAGGGGCGATCCGCCAATACCGTACAGGACCGGGATCAGCCGGGGGCGCGCCATTGCCGGCCGGTGGTGATCGAGGGCCAGGACAAGCTCCCGCAGCAAGGGTGGATCTGCCTGCATTGGCGGATCGAGGCGCTCCAATACACAGACAGTATGGGCATTGCCAAGTTCTCCGGCTATCAAACGCCCTGGAAACGGCCTAAGGCAGCGAATTCCAAGTACTCCCACCTTGAGCTTATGGGCCGCGCGTACGTGATCGGCCACCAGTTCGGCGGTTTCGATCGCCGAGCCCATTGCCACCAGGAGCAGCTCAGCACCCTCTACCCGGTAACGGGACACCGGAGAATAACGGCGGCCACTGATTCGGGCAAACTGGGCGAAGGACGCGTCCAGCACTTGGGCAAAATCCCGCTCCAGGTATAAGCGGGCAGCAACCTGTCCCATTCCCCAAATAACGGGAGGGTGCACGCCACCCAGCAGTACGGGTCTATCCGGATCGTGCCACCGGGGTAGGCGGCGGCGTTGCTCACCAAACAGCAGTCTTTGAGCCTGGTTCGCTGGAATACTGTCATCCGGGTTGCCCAGATAATCGAGCAACAGATCTTCTCCAGGTAATTCTGACTGCTGGGGAGCTTGAGCTGTTTGTTCTCGGTCCATGAATACCAGTCCTGGTACTAAGCCCTGTTCCCCCGCTTGCCGGGCAATCAGGGTAAAATCTACTGCCTCCTGTACGGTGGCTGCGACCAGAATGAAGCAACCGCTATCGGCACTGAGATGGCATGCCTCATGCCCGCTTCCCAAAGCGCTCGAAACGCCTCCCAGGGACTGATTATTCACATGGATGACCAGCGGTAGATGACGGCCGGCAAGGATCGCCAACAGATCTTGTACCGACGCAAGTTCCAATCCGGACAAAAAAGCGGAGGCACGTACGCCCGACAGGGCGAGCCCTGTGGCGTACGTCAGCGAACCACGAGGGCCGTCGGTGGCTGCGCTATCCAGCATGGCACCCCAGGAACCGCTACCTTCGTCATGTTGCCGGGATCGCCATGCCATGGCAGCCCTATCCCCGGGGTTCGAGATGCTTATGCCCAAATCCTGACTGATGGCAGCTTCAACTAACCCAACCGCGGTATCCCCATCAAACACCCCTTGGGTACCGGTGGACTTACCGCTTTGGGCGGTGCCGCCGAACAACCGCTTGAGTAGCCGCAGCGCCGAATCAGTGAGAATGTGCATAGTGGCTTTGATGCTGTTTGTTTGGTCCGACAGGATCGTTAAATTGGGCGCCTTCCAACCATTGGATAGCCCCAGTTGGACATCGGTAAGTCGCGTCCGGTCGAGCCGGACCGCCCGCGGAATAATCGATTAACGGCAGATTCTCAACCATACGAATCAGCCCCGGAGCCGCATCGGACGCACAGCGGCCGCAGGCGTCACAAGCCACCCGGCACAGAGCCAGGGCAGCGTCACTCCGCAACGGGGTACTGCATTGCACGAACAGCCGCTGACTGACCGGCACGAGTTGAAACAAATTCCGGGGGCAGGCCTCCACGCAATCACCGCAGGCCGTACATCTTTCCGGGGATACCGCCGGCAACCCATTAGAATTCATCTCGATGGCGTGAAAATCGCAGGCAACCCGGCAATCTCCAAGGCCCAGGCATCCCCAGGCACAGCCTTTACCCCCTCCGGAGACTACCGCGGCAGCCCGACAGTTCTCAAAACCCAGGTATTCGGCAATTTGATAGGCTTGGGCTTTGCCTCCCGCACAGCGCAGGCGGGCGATCCGCCGCTCCTGCGCGCCAGGGTCTACATCCAGCAGTTCGGCAACCGCATCGATGGTCTCCGAGGTGGCTACCGTACACTGACTCGGCTTTAGGCTGCCTTGAACGAGCTTTTCGGCGAAGGCGTGGCAACCCGGCTCCCCGCAAGCCCCGCAGTTTGAACCCGGTAGCAGTGTCTCCGTTTCCTCTACCCGGGGGTCCTCTTCCACCCGCAGCAAGCGGTAGGCAACCGCCAATATCACCGAAAACAGCACTCCCAGGCCAGTCATAATGGCCGGTGCCACCAGGATGTTATTCATAGGTTGAAAGGAGCCGCCCGCGCGATCAGGGCGTCCAGGCCGGGCTCATCGGGGTTCATCGGGGTACCGGGATGAATGCATTTCGCGGGACACAGTTCCGCGGCTTCGACCAGTTGTGCGAAGGTCCCTGATCGGGGGTCGCCGATACGTGCCTGTTTTTCCTCGTTGTACAGGAACAGCCGAGGATTGACCTTGAGGCAGTCATTGCAGCTCGTGCATAACGGGGTGTCAATCCAGGGCTCCTCAACGAGCGGTGCGGGTGTATCGGCCGCGGTTTCTGACGCTTCCTTAGTTGGGATGACGGCCTCATCTGCCGGTGGTTCCTCAGCACTCGGTATAATCGCCGGTCTTCTAATCCCAGGCTGGGCAGGTAGGCTGGTATCCAATCCTAACAACATGTCGGTCAGCCGTTGCATCGCCTCGCCGGCGGCCTGGTTGCGCACCCGCGCCAGTTCTGCCTCATGTTCGGCCATCAGGGCTTCGCGCTCGGCAGCGGCGGCCAATCGTTCCGCGGTTTGTGTCTCCTGTATTGCCCGTTCCACATAACGATTACCTATTCCCGCCATCTCTTGCAGGGCTCGCCAGTAATTCCTGCGGTCTCGTGCTCCGTTAGTCACGTCAATGGAGACCACCAGCCGATGCAGTGTCTTGTTGGCGTCCACGGCCCAGACGAAGGGGACCAGATGGTGGGTTTGCCCGGGCTCTATCGAAAGATAGGATTCCACCGGCACCAGGTCATCGGAGTCACACTCTGGCGGGATCACTCGGAATTGATCCTGCAACTGTTCGATTAGCAGCGCGTAATCGGCAAAAGTAAACCCCAGGTCGATCTCGACAACCTCACCATTCTCGTTTTGGTAGCGGAATCGATCCTGGGGCCAATCTCGGGAAGACTGGGGGTTTTCCTGGAATTCCATGCGATCGGCGGCGGAATCCCCCGCCTCCGGGTTAATCCGGAAAAAGGGATGGGCACGGCTTTCGATGGCGGCGCCCGCCACCAGCCAGGCATTTAGCGGGACAAGTTTGCTGGGTGGGCGCAAGCCGGTGTTGATGACGTGCAGGCTGGTGCGCATCGTTTCCAGAGATGACTGAAAGCAATGCAGCAGATGACCGTGGCGGGCGGGAGAGGATTGGGTCACCACTGCTTGTCGGTGGCTGATGCCGAAATAGCCAAGCTCGGTTCGGAACGACTCAAAAGGGCCTTCCGACGGAGCGGCTCCCGGATTATTGTGCGGCCGCACTCGAACCAAAATCTGCACGGGTCGGCCCGAATTCAGCAGCCGGGAAAGGGAACGCAGTCCGGCGCCCGCCATATGGGTGGCCGCACCAAGGGCGACCACCGCGGGTATCAGCATCAACTCATCCTGGGAAAAGGAGCTCCAATGAAAATTGGCGAACCATGGGTCGTGAATCACCGGGTCGTAGTGGCCTTGGATCTCAAGCTCGGCGATACGTATGGCACTGAAGAGGGGAGCAAGTTGGTCGGCGTTGCGGTCGAATATCTCTATGGCTTTGGCGCAGGGATCGGGATCAATCGATTCCTGGCCAAACTGGTAGCCTTGCAAGCAAGTCTCGTTTAAATCACCGCCATGAACGAAATGGATCAAGACCGGGTCAGGCTTCCAAGACTCCAAAATGGCCATGGCATCTTCGATACGCCGGCGCCGTATTTCCGGCATTTGGTGGGTTCCCCGGGAGTGGTCCATGATCGCCGAGAGGGCGGCGGGATCGAAGTGATTACTCGCAAAACCGATACTGTTTCTCGCCATGCGAGGTTCAATGGATTCATCCGATTTTTCCCACTCCACGTCAAACAGCAGCTTGAGCTCACGGATACAGGCTTGGATTTGCGCCTGGAGCCGTTGGTGGCGGGGTACCGCCTGACAACGCACGGCATGGATCAACAGGTGCAAGGCGGTGTAGCGATCGTAACCCAGGAGTTGGGAATCACCACGCACCTGTCCTAGCAGTTTGGTGGTGTCGGATTCCAGACGTTGCCCCTCTTCGCCGCTCAGCGCCAGATGTTTCCGCAACGCCGAGAGGGAAGCTGCCAGCAGGGCCTCCATAGCCACCGGTCCATGATGGGCGGATAGCTCCTGACGAACCTGGTGCTCGATCCAGGGAAGGTGATCTTTGAGTATTCGGGCCGCTCCTTCCTCGGGGGCAACTGCCTGGCAGGCATCTCGTAGCCACTCATCGAGCGAATGGGCTACGGCACTCGTTTCCTCGTCGGCAGATTGTGGCACTGGCGGGAGCAGTACCAGCGGATAGGCGTAACGCAGCCGGGAATTGTCCCGGTAGGGATCGAGCAGCGCAGGCAAAAAATCATCTTCTGCTCGTTCCAACCGCTCACGGGCCGCGGGATCGCCCAGATGAAAATGACGCAATGTGAACATTAGTTCACGGGTGGCCTTGGCATCCTTGACTGCGGTGGTCAGCGTAGGGAGAGTCTCGTCGCTGGCTGTAGGCGTCGGGTGGCCTTGTCCCTCGCGGACTGCCTGTGATGTACTCATCGTCGCTGAAGCCCCCTCTTTATTAGTAGATTCCACCGGATATACAGCTTACTGGCCAGGATGATCGCCCCTCGGCTTCTGTCCTCAGATAGTAAACCTGTCCAATGCTGCGTTGAGTCCTGCCAGCCTGCGTTTCGTAGTGAACTCGATCCCCTGGCTCGAGAGCGTTTCATAGCAGATTGCGTCGGGATTCTGATACAGCAAACCCACCGGGATCAGCGTATCGTTTTGCGCGACGTCGCGCGCCGCGGATAGGTTGGAGGGGTCGTGTTCAATCTGGTTGGGAAACTGCCTTTTCACTGCGGGATCGATTGGGATGCCCTTCTCGTGGTGCAGTAGCAAGACCTTACTGGGGTCACTTTGCATGGCTTTTGAGAGGGAGTCGGCATAGACCGGGCAACGCTGGATGATACGCACGAAACCGGTTCCCCGGTGGCGGTGGGCTGCCTTGAGTACTTCGTACATCAGGGGTGGGCTCCAATCCACAACCTGCGCCACGAAGGAGGCGTTGGTAATCCCCAGCGTAACCGTCAGTGGGTTGTGCGGAGGCAGGATTGCTCCTCCTGGATGAGTGTTGGTCTTGAAGCCGAGCGGACTGGTCGGAGAGGTTTGTGCCTTGGTCAGGCCATAGACCCCGTTATCGAAGACCATTAGGGTCATGTCCATGTTATAGCGGATGGCGTGGATCCAGTGAGCCGTGCCAATGGAAAAGCAGTCGCCGTCTCCCGTTGCTACCCAGACATCCAGTTCGGGGCGGCGACTTTTAATTCCACAGGCAATGGGCAGCGCGCGTCCGTGCAACCCATGAAATCCAAATGTCCCCAAATAATGGGGCATGCGACTGGAGCAGCCGATTCCGGACACTGCAACCGTCCGCTCCGGGGGGACTTGTTCGTCGCGCAGGATCTTCTGTACCGCGGTGAGTATACCGTGGTCGCCGCACCCCGGGCACCAGCGGGCCTCACCGCCGGCGTAGTCGCCAATCGTGAAATAGCGCTCGAAGACTTCGAGCGACCAGTCAGCCTTCATCCCAAACATCAGTTCTGTCCCTCCATAGCAGCAAGTTTTTCCACCAGTACCCGGTGGATCATCCCCGGTTGCAGAGGATGCCCCAACACCACTGACCAACAATCGATGTCGATCAATGTCTGCGCCCGCAGCAGGATGGAAAGCTGTGAGTAGCGGCGATTTTCCGGAGTAATGAGAGGTGCCGAGGGGTCATCGCTGTAATTGATCTCCACAGTCATGATCCGTTTGAAACGGCCAAATATCTCTTTCAGCCCGGGCTCCAGTGGAGAAAGGAAACGCAGATGCAGAGAGGACACACGGTGTCCCTGGGCTCGAGCACGGTCCACAGCCTCCTCGATAGCTCCCAGGGTTGATCCCCAGCCGACTATCAGAAGATCACCCCCCTGGTCGTCTCCGTACACCTTGGGTGGCTTAAGGGTACCTGCCAGCGCCGCCAGTTTGCGGCTGCGCATGTTGCAGCCCAGTTGGTTGGAATTGGAATCGTAGGCAACCTTGCTTTCGTTGGTATGGGCCAACCCCGTAAGGACATAATGTCCGCCGACCATGCCCGGGATCGGGCGAGGGGATAGGCCGGTTTCTTCGTCCCAATCGTAGGGTGGAACGGTCGGATCCCAGTCCGTCTGGTCGATGGGAGGGGCAAGCCAATCGGCGCTGGGTTCCGGCCTGGGGTAGGGTTGTACTCCGGTCGCCAGATTCGCGTCGGTCAACAGAATGACCGGTGTCCGGAATGTCTCGGCGAGACGCCGGCTCATGATCACGAAATGCAGGCACTCTTCGATGGTCGCTGCCGCCACCACGACTTTTGGGGCATCGCCGGGTTCCCCATAGATGGAGGCCAGCAGGTCGCCTTGCTCCACCTTGGTCGGTAGGCCGGTGGATGGACCACCTCGTTGCACCACGCAGAGTACCAGCGGGATCTCCGCCATGACTGCCAGCGCTACCATTTCCGTCTTCAACGCCAGGCCGGGGCCCGACGTGATGGTACAGGCGGTTTTCCCGGCAAACGACGAGCCGATGGCAAAGCCCACGGCGGCGATTTCGTCTTCGGCCTGGTGTACGAAACCCCCCACGTCATGATATACGTCCGCCAGATAGTGCGAGGCAGACGTGGCAGGAGTGATGGGGTACATGGAAACCAGTTCCATGCCCGATGCCATGACACCCAGTCCCAGCGCGGTATTGCCGTTGGTAACGATATAACGCTGTTCCCCTTGCTGGGCCAAAGGCGAAACCTGGAACTGGAATCCCAGGTTGTCCCGGGAAAAGTCGTGGCCAGCCTGTAACAGCCGCAAATTCAGATCGATCACCTCCTGGCGCTTGCGGGCGAAAGTGGCGGCAACCTCTTTCTTGGCGATCTCCAGGTCCCGGGCATAGAGGTGACAGAGCATGCCGAGTACGAACATGTTCTTACCGACCCGGGGATTGGGAGTGATTTCGCGGCAGGCCTGATCCATCGGTAACTCGTGGACGATCAAGCCATTATCTCGAAACTCCCCTACCGCCCGTGAATACTGCGCCTGAATCTCGGCTGCCGGATCATCTTTCCATTTGCTTTCCAACAGCACGGTAGTGCCGGCCTTATAGGCACCATTGGCGATACGGGAATAGAGCACCTGCTCATTGAAGGCCACTACCAAATCGGCTTCATCGCCCATATTGGTGACATAGCCCGATCCGAGACGGATACGAATCCCGCTAGCTCCCGCTGGGGACCGGGCAGGCGGTTTGATCTCGGCGGGAATGATCTCCACCGTCCAAACTCCATTGCCCATCTTGGCGCTCACCGACCCAAAGGTCTGACCGGCTTTCTGCGCCCCTTCTCCCGAATCGCTGACAATCTCCACGATGTGTTCGGGAACAGTTTGCACACCGCCGGCCGCTGATGAGTCGGCCTGGTATTTCTCCTCCATAATGAAGCCCCTCTTGTATACGTTGGCAGACCAGATTCTGGTACCGACTACATCTCTAGTCAGGGCCGCCGGAAAAACGCTGTTTTAGTGAATTTCTTATTCCCGGCTAAAAAGTATTGGAAAGTAATTCCAAGTGAGATGTCAAATAAATCAATCAGCGGTGCCAGTTCTTGGTGGTTTCTGGTGAGACATTACCCCCCCCCGGGTCCCGGCGATTTTGTGTCAATTATAGATGGTATTTTCAAGATCATGTTTGCGGCGCGCTGGACGATGGCGCCGTCCACCATGGGGTTGTATTTAGGGCGGTTTCTTCCCTTCGGGACTTCCCCTGACGTCAGGCATCAGCGGGCATGTGGATCCAAATCGGCATGGCGTTTTTGTCCGACCTGAGTCACAGCGAGTCCATATCGAAGGGTTTGAGACCATCAATCAACGGAAGTCATTTGCTTGACTACATCGACTTTTTCAGTGTGGCTGACGGCCTAATCGTGAATTTGGCCCCTCATCCCGGAAGCGGTTACAAGTAACATTTTGATAAACAACCAAGTTTTTCCGATGAGAACTAATAAGCGTCAGGTCTTGATGTCGTCCCCCTGGGGCCCCATGGCCGCCAAGCTATTGATTCATTGGCTGCTTACCTCCAAGCGACGACTCCACCGTGTCGCGCCGCCACCACGACTGTGGGACCGAGGCAGTTAACCAGCAATCGGCCGCAACCCAATAGTGCGGGGCTGCGGCGATGGCAAGGTCAGTTTGTCGTAGAAAAGCAGCTCTCTACTGCGGTCTGGTTACCGCTGGATTCACGTACCAATACTTCTACCTTGAATTCTTCTCCGGGCCCGATCGCACCGTTCGCGAATGGCACCGTCATTACGGTCACATCTGGGGGTAGATCCATGAACAACTTGATTGGCTCCGGTGACTCTCGTTCGATGTAGAGTTCGTACTTGACTACTTCGATAGTGCCTGGCTTGCCGATCTCCGGATGGGATTCGGTAACCGGATCCCAACTGACTACCCAAGGATGATCCACGTCGGGAACGGGTATCTCAGGAATGGGATCCTCATCACAATCCTCTGGTAACGGCGTACCAGCGACCCTGATATTGCCGGCCGGGGCCGGTAGCACGTGAGAAAGTTCGGTTTCACTTTCCAGCTCAATACCGTTCAGTGCTTTACCCTCAACCTCGTAAATCCCTTCGGGAAAGCGGCGTAGGAAGGCCTCCGGCTCAAGCTCGTCGAAACCTGGCTCGGCGCTTTCGAAAAACAGCTCGGTAAGCCCCTGTTTCTTTAGCCGCCCGTGCACCCGGATATCGAGCATCCGCCGCTCACGGGGGGTGGTGATGCTGAGCCACTTCCAGGGTTCGCCGTCGATGCGGGAATGAATTCCTAAGTCGCCATCGGTATGATTCAACTCAAGGTAGAGTTCCGCGACCGAGAACGGGATTTCCCGATGCTGGTGCTTGGACCAGGTTGCCTCGGCGCTGGTCGCCGTGCATGCCAGTGCCATCACTACAGGTACTACATGGGACAAAAGCTTGATTTTCTCCTTGTGGACAGCCTGTTTCCTGGGCTGCTTCCGGTAGTTTGCAAGGATTTTGGTTTCGCAGCGATCCATAGTCTTCGGCATGGATATGTCTCCTGAGATTTGTGTTCTGTGAGAGTTATCAATTCGGGAACACGAGCACAACGTGTGGCCTCCCCGATTCGCTGGCTACTAACCTGTCTGCCAGTCGACTAAAAGACTAGGTGCTCAAACTGACCGTAAGATTGCCGGAACATTACCATCTGGCAATGTTCATCATTCAAGCTGCTGTGGACATAGACAAACCTGCCGGAGTTCTTCTAAAGTCGAACCAGGGATTTAAAGATCTTTTCCGATAAATAAGGTTGGGAAACGCCCCCGCGCATCTTCCGGGAAGTGCAGGTTCACCGCCTGGGAGACGCGATGCCGCCTTACCCAGCGTTGTGTACCCGGACCACCAGATCGATGCGCCTGCTACTTATCGAAGATGACTGCAAGATCGCCACATTCGTGAGCCGGGGACTCAAGGAGGCCGGGTTTGTCGTCGAACAAACAGGCGACGGAAGGGAGGGACTTCGACTCGCGGTTGGCGCGTCTTATGATGCCGCTATCATCGATATCATGTTACCGGGACTGGACGGATTATCGATCATTGACGAGCTGCGTCGACGACGGGTCACCCTGCCGATCATCATCCTGAGCGCCAAGCGCTCTATCGATGAACGTATCCAAGGATTGCACGCAGGGGGCGACGATTACTTGACCAAGCCCTTCGCCTTTTCCGAGTTGCTTGCCCGGGTGCAAGCGCTGATTCGGCGGGCAGGGGAAACACAACAGCCAACTGGGATTACCGTCGGCGACCTACATATTGATGTACTGACCCGTATCGTCACGCGCGCTGGCAAACGCATTCTGCTTCAGCCTCGCGAATTTTCCCTGCTTGAATACCTGGCGCGCAACGCCGGCCGGGTGGTGACTCGTACGATGATTATGGAACACGTCTGGGATTTTAATTTTGACCCCAGAACCAACGTGGTGGAGTCAAGAATCTGCCGGCTGCGTGACAAGATTGACAAAGGATACGAGCATCCTCTGGTCCATACGGTGCGGGGTGTCGGCTACGTTCTCAGATGTGAACATGATCCGTTCTAGCCTGGCTCTGCGCCTGACCCTTTGGTATGGCGCAGTGTTTACCCTTTCTTCCCTGCTGGCGTTTGCTGTCGTTTATCTGTTGATGGCGTCGATCGTTCAGCAGCGTACGGATGATGACCTGGAAGGTGACATCGAGGAATTCGCGGCGTTGCTGGAATCGGAGGGATTGGAGTCGGTGCTGGACGAGCTGATGGCCGAATCCCAAGCCGAGGATGCCGGTCAGGTCTATGTGCGCCTTTGGGATGGCGGTGACAAACTGGTGTTTTCCTCCAATCTCGAAAGTTGGAGCGGACTGGAGGGGGGGCAACATACCCCCGGAATAGTTGGTGACGAAGTACGGCTCAATACCCTGTCAGTGCCCGGTCGAGACCACAAAGCACGTGTCATTCGTGGTCCGATCGGACTGAACCTGACACTGGAGATTGGCGAGTCGTTAGCGGACGACGAGATCTTCCTAGGCAAGGTACTGAAGGGATTTGTTGTCACTCTTTTGGTGATGATTCCTAGCGGTGGAGTAGTGGGCTGGTTTATGGCGCGCCGTGCCTTGAGTGGGGTACAGCGGCTGACGCATACCGCCGGGCGGATCGCCGCTGGTGCATTGGAGCAGCGTGTGATCGTGGGTCCTCGGGGTGACGAAATCGATCAGCTGGCACAGACTTTCAATACCATGCTTGACCGTATCGAGGCACTGATCATTGGCATGCGTGAGATGACCGACAATTTGGCCCATGACCTCAGGAGTCCCCTCGGACGGATTAGGGCCTCGGCGGAGACGCTGATGCATGGCTCCGACGCACATACCGAAGTAGGGACGCTGGCGTTGGAGACTACCGGGGAGTGCGATCGGTTACTGGAGATCATTAACACCACCCTGGATATCGCGGAAGCGGAATCGGGTGCTGCCCGATTGAATCTGACCGCGGTCGATTTGGCCGCGCTGATAGTCGATGCCGCTGATTTGTTCCAGCCGGTGGCAGAATCTAAACACGTGTGTATCGATGTCGATTTGCCACCCGACTGCATCATTAACGGCGATCTCCAGCGACTGCAACGAGTGGTGGCCAACCTGCTGGACAACGCGCTTAAGTATACGGCACCGGACGGGCGGGTGGGGATACATCTCACCGATAGGGGCGAGCGGATTGAATTGGTGGTGGAGGACAGCGGAATCGGGATGTCGGCGGAAGAATTGTCCCGTATCTTTGAGCGCTTTTACCGTTGCGATCGCAGTCGTACTCAGGCTGGAAACGGCCTCGGTCTTAGCCTGGCCTTGGCCTTTGTACGGGCCCACGGCGGAGAGATCAAGGTCGAGAGCACGCCGGAAACGGGCAGCCGCTTTACGGTACTGCTTGGTCGGGCCGGGTGATACCACCGTGTTCGGAACCGATCAGGTGCGTGGCTGGCGCGCCCAGGGTAGTGGGCGTATTGCTGATGTTTGCCTCTGCGCATGGTTGGGCCGGGGAATCGTCGGACGCTTTGTCCACGGGTGCGGAGAATGGGACCGAGGTCCGCTTGTACCGAACCCAGGCAGAACGCCGCGAAGTGGGTGTCAAGCGGCGGATCACCCCGTGGCTTAATCTATCTGGATTGGTTGAGATCGATCTATTTCGGGAGGAATATCACTGGGAGAAGGGTCACGAGCGGGAGATTGAGCGCCAACGGTCGGTCAATGTGCAACTCGATTTAGTGGCGGCACCAGCCAGTGGGGGAGTGCAGGGGGAATTGGTGGTTGAATATGATACCGAGGCGGGGAGAACCATTATCGATGAGGGAATTCTGGCTCTCGAAAGCGATCCATGGGAACTCGAGATTGGCATGCAATACACGCCATTTGGGGAATACATCAGTCACTTTGCTACAGGGCCATTAGTTGAGTTCGGGGAAACGCGTGCCCCGGCGCTATTGATTTCATATAGCGCGGATGAGCAACTCGATTCGGCAGTTTCGCTGTACCGAAGCTCCGCCCGGTATGCTTCCGAGGAAGACCGGCTCAATCTGGCATTTGCCGTGAGTACCTGGGTTACCGATTCTATTGCCCTGGGTCTGAGCTATCAGTCTGACTTGGGGGACTCCGATGCCCGATTGCCGAGAACCGGAGGAGACCGACGTCGGGGGCGGGTACCTGGATTGGGGGGATATTTGCTCGCAACCCTGGACCGTTACGAGTTTACGCTTGAGATACTCGGCGCCACCCGTGCGTTTCCGGAGCTTCCCCCCGGGACTGATCGACCGTGGGCATGGAATCTGGAACTGGTTCACTTTCCGGGCCCGACTTGGGAGTGGGCGTTGCGTTTAGAGGGTAGCCGAGAACTCCGGGATAAACCCCGGATACAGGTGGGCGGGGCGGTTACCTGGCGGATAGGAAACCGTGCCAGCCTTACTCTGGAGTATCTGCATGGCTGGATGGACCCGGATATTGGGCTCCCTGACGATGCGGTGGGTTACCGGTCAGTGGATCGGCTAGGAACCCAGTTATCGATCGCCTTCTAGACATCTCGGTCGGCGCCGCTGACCCTGTCGTAACCTCTTTGCACAACCGTGCCAAAGGATCATCGCCTTGCGCGACTTGGCTTCAGCTTCCGTGCGGGATATTCACCGTATTTTGTGTGCCATTAAGATTGTCAGGGTACCGGCCGATACTGGGAAGGTGAGCAAAGTTAGGGTCTCTCGTTTAAGTACCAAGCAAAGTGTGGAGATATATCAAAGTGATGGGAAAAGCTGACTCACTTCTTGGACTGGATCGTCTCAGTATTGGCAAGAAGCTGATGGTCTTGGTGGCATTATTCATGGCTGTGGTATCGGCCATGGTGGGATACACGATTGTGACGCTGGATGCGCAAAAGAGCGACGGTGCCCTGGTCAACATTGCGGGACGGCAGCGCATGCTTACCCAGAAGTTTACCAAAGAGTTCTTCTTGGCACTGCATCACGCCCAGCAGCACAACACCCCGGTGAATCGGGAACGGTTGGAGAAGACACAGAAATTGTTCGATCTTTCCCTGGCCGCGCTCGCTAACGGCGGGCAGACCTATCTGGATCTTGGCATGGAAAAGCCACTCCAGTTACCGGGAACCAAGACCCAGGAAATTGCCCAAAAACTTGATCAAGTCAATACACTTTGGCAGCAGTTGCAGCAAGAAATTGTACAGGCCAGCGCCGGTGAGCTTAGCAGCAACCGCCTCGATCAAATCAATTCGCTTAGTGGAAAAGTCCTTGGCACGATGAATCAAGCGGTTGTCATGCTGGCTAACGAATCGGATCAAAAGGTTCGCAGCATGGTATCCAACCAGATTTGGATCTGGAGCTTTGCGATGATCGCCGGGATTCTCATCGGGGGGGTGATTGGCAAAAACATCACCAAGCCGTTGCATCAGGCTGTGGGTATCACGCGGCGTATCAGCGAAGGAGATCTGAAGTCTTATCCAACCCATAAGCCGCAGCGGGATGAGTTAGGTGCCTTACTGGGGCACGTGGACAGGATGCGTTCGGAGTTGAGCGCCATTATTCATACGGTGCAACAGAACAGTCGGCAGATGTCTTTGTCCTCTTACCAAATAGCCACCATATCGAAGGCAATACACGACACCAGCGCGAGCGAGCAACTCGGCTCCCAGCGGGTGCTGGAAGCAACCGATTCACTTCGCGGTATTGTTGCCACCGTTAGCGATAGCATCGAGCGGGCCAAGGAGAATGCCAATGAGACTAAAAATCTCGGGGAGCAGGGCATCGCCGTGGTAAACGAAAGTATCACCGAATTGGCGGGGTCGGTAGAGGGTGTCAATCAGACTGCCGCGCGCCTGGAATCCTTGAAGTCGGCCACAGAAAAGATAAATACGATTATTGAATCCATCGATACCATAGCCGAGCAAACCAATCTGCTGGCCCTGAACGCGGCCATTGAGGCCGCGCGCGCGGGCGATCATGGAAGGGGTTTTGCCGTGGTTGCCGGTGAAGTGCGTACCCTGGCTTCCCGTACCGCCGAGTCGACAACCGAAATCACCGCGTTGATTAGCGATCTGACATCTAAGGTTGATGCCTCGGTGAATTCGATGCAGGAGGTGGTCCGGCAAGTGCACAAGTCTCGTGAGAAATCCCAGGAGACCGTCTCGGTCTTTGATTCCATCATGGATGGTATTAGCACCAATACGGAAAATACCGCGCATATAGCCGAGTGCAACATTGAGCAAACGGAGAAGCTTAAGCTTTTCCAAGGCGAACTCAAACAATTGTTCGATGTCTTGAACAGAAACGGGGAGATGGCCATCCAAACCACTTCGGTAGCCGATAATCTTCACAGCGTTTCTAAAGAGCTGGATGAACTGCTGCAGCGTTTTAAAACGGATGCGATCGACTCACCTGAGCGTAAGCCCTCCGAGAATCGGTGCTGCCCCCGTATTCGCAACAGCGTCACGGTGGATCTAATTCAGGGTGATAGAAGAATCGAAGGGCTAACGGAGGATCTCAGTTTGAGAGGAATCAAGGTACGCAGTGCGAAACCTCTCAATTCTAGCCAGCCGCTCACCGTGAATGTGCATGTTCCATCGGGCGAAAAGCCTGGTGATCAAGAGTTTCTCTCTGTCGACTGCCACATCGTCCATACCAACTCGAAGGGTGACCTGCACCAGTATGGTATTGACTTTGGCACACTCTCCCCGGTTGAAAGGGAGAAACTGGAGAAGGTGTTTAGGTATTTTAAGAAACCCCACAGTTATTCCTCGGTTGCAGCAACCGTCGCTTGACCCAAAGGAGGAGATGACTCCGCTAGCGGTTTGCAGTAAAACCGTTAGCGCCAGGTTGCTTCGCAAGCGGTAGTTCCAGCTATCAAGCGGGTAGAGAGGTAGACGGCATATGTTCTACGCTCATCGACAATCAACGTTAAACGACGAGACCGGCTAGCTCGGCCAGTGAATTGACTGTCAGGTCGGCATGCTGGTTCCACAGCCTTTCGTTTCTGGGATCGAAGTATACTGTTGTGGTTCCGGCGGCTTTTCCACACTGCATATCGAACAGGTAGTCGCCGACCATTACCCCCTGATTGCAATGGCAAGCCCAGCGGGTAACCAGTTTGATGATTCCGTCGGGGGAGGGTTTTGGGGCGGCGCAACCTCGGCTGACGATGTCCTCGGTGGAAAAATACTGGGAAAGACCGCAGGCCTCCAGCGTGTGTAGGGCGTTGGCGAGGGTGTTGCGGGTGAGGATGCCGAGCCTTGCCCCGTTTCTATTTAATTGTCCGAGCAACTCCCCTGCGCCCGGCTGGGGTTCGGCTATGGTGGCGATTTCCCACTCGATTTCATCTAACAGACGCCGCTTTTCCCGGGCCTCCGATTCCGGCAAGGTCGCGAGCGCTTCCAATATCGGACCACCCGGGGGCAACTTTAGTGCTCGGCGCATTTCATCGAAGTCATGTTTGGCCAGGGTTAGCGTCCCGTCCAAGTCGAAGATCCAAAAACGCCTATCTTCTAGCATGCCTTGCCTCCCACCGTTTCCATATCCCGTGACAGGGTTTAGACCGGAGGTCGCCCTCCGTCACCCTGTCTGTACGGGCGACCCGAAATAGTGTAGCTGTTAGCGGCTCGCCGGTGGGGGGTGCCGCTAATCTTCCGGGCTTACACCTGGAACTGTGTAACCAGCTGCTGGAGTTCGGACGATATACGGGCCAGATCCCGACTGGATTGGGCAGTTTGATCGGCGCCAGCGGCATTTTCCGACGACATATCCCGAATGCGCTCGATATTGTGGCTCATCTCCTCCGCCACGGAACTTTGTTCTTCCGCGGCGGTAGCGATCTGGGCGCTCATGCCGTTGATCTTCGAGACTGATTGGGCAATGGTCTGCAACGACGTACCCGCCAGGGTTGCCTGCCCAACCACATCCTTAGTTAGGGCACGACTCGTGGTCATCACGGCGACGGCGTTGCGTGATCCGGACTGAAGTTTTTCGATGAGTTCATTGATTTCTTCGGTGGATTCCTGGGTCTTACCCGCCAGGGTACGTACCTCGTCCGCTACCACCGCAAATCCACGTCCGGCTTCGCCCGCCCGTGCCGCCTCAATCGCGGCATTTAACGCCAATAGATTGGTTTGCTCGGCGATTGCCTTGATGACTTCCAGTACCTTGTTAATGTTATCGCTATCTTTTTCAACCTGGGCAATCACCTCGGCGCCGCCTTCGATCTGTGTTGCCAACTGTTCGATCGAACAGACGGCTTTATCCACGACGTCACGGCCCTTTTCGGCTTCTTCGTTAGCCTGAAAGGTTGCCGCAGAAGTGGAGCTGACGCTTTGGGCAACCTCCCGGGCCGTTGCTGCGAGCTGGTTCATGGCGGTGGAGAGTTGTTCTGTCTCTGACTGCTGCTGCTTGATATTCGTATTGGATTGGGCGGTTACCGCTGATACCTCTTCGGCCGAGGTGGCCAATTGCTCGGTGAAACTGTTGATATGGGAGACAATACCCCGCAGGTGTCGTTGCATCTTGTCCATGGACGACTGCAAGCTACTAATTTCGTCACGTCCGTTCACTTCAAAGCTTTGCCGCAAGTCTCCCGAGGCGACCACACTCACTTTTTCGACTATCCTGCTCAGCCGGGAAACGATGTTGCCCGAAATCAACCAAACCGATAGCACCCCCAACAGCAGCGACGAAGCCAACAGCGCGGTGATGATCGTACCCGCACGATGCTCATAGGACTCGGCCCGTTGTCCGGATTCCCGGACAAGATTCAGGATGGTTGCCGACAAGGCGGTGACGGCCGCGGCCAGCTCATCTTCCTTCTGAATTACCGCGTCAGCCATGCCTTCGGCCTCCATGGCGAGACCGGCCTCCAACATGGCAAAGACCGTCTGAGCATTTTTTCGATAGCTGTCGTAGGTCGTTTCAATCTGCTCCAGTGACTGGTTGATCTGCTCAAATGTTTGCGCCTTGGTATTGTCATCCGCGCCGCTAAATGCCGTAGCGACCAGCGCCTTCGCCTCTTGTACATTGACGGTCAATTGCTCCCCGTGTTCTTGGAAGGCCTCTCTGTTGGATTCGAACTTTTCGAGGGCGGAGTCGTCAATCGACTTGAGTCGTCCCATGCGTATCAACCGCTCGAAATGAGTCGCCTGTTCCAATAGATCCTCGGTAATCGAACTCAGTTTCCCGGTAAGGGGGAAACTGTGCTCCAGAATCCCGTCGAGTTCCTCCCCGATACGATTCATCGAGTACAATGAGTAAATCGAGACAGAAACCAAAAATGTTAATAATATTAATGAATTAATAACTATTTTTAATTTAATGGATATGCTATCAAGCCATTTTTTCATGAAGACCACCTACTTCGGTTTGTATCGAAAGGCAATTTCAAAGCCGCATTGTGGCTACTCATCGAGATTGCCGGGCCCTAATTTGGATACTACTGGGTGTTTCGGCCGGTCAAAGGAGACCTTAAGCCGTTGTTATGGAAGGGCAAGAGAAGGCTATTAGGTGCCAAATCAGTGGGTGTTACGAGCCTGATCCCCACTGGGTTTCACAGATGGCCGGGATGCCGCTCAGCAACGCCCTCCTCGGGTTGGGGTTGCCAGCATCCGGGAATCTTCCGGGGATTTGACAAACTACTGGTGGAGACCGAAGCTTCATTCCCAGGGGTGGTGATAGGGACAGATTACCCATGACCCTCTGGAAGACTGTCTATTACGATGCCCTTGAATAGCGGAGCGCCAACCGATGAGCATGAATCCCCACGCTTTTGTCGCTATGCCCTTTGGGATCAAGCCCGGTCCCGATGGCACCCCCATCGATTTTAATCGGGTATATCGGGACTATATCAAACCGGCCCTGGAGGCTGCCGGCCTCGAGGTATTTCGCGCTGATGAGGAGCGGCAGGCCGGTGATATTCGAACCGACATGTTCCAGGAGCTGTTAGTTGCGGATTTGGTGGTTGCGGACTTGACAATCGACAATCCCAACGTTTGGTACGAAGTGGGAGTGAGGCACGCTCTGCGGGCGCGGGGTGTGGTGCTGGTGAGCGGTGGCCAAACCAGTACCGCCTTCGATCTCTACACTGATCGCAAACTGCGTTACGGATTGGCGGACGGGGGGCCCGATCCCGAGACGCTCGAACTGGACAAATCCCGCCTTGTTGAGATGGTCACTCAGACCATGGAATCTTGGCACGGCCGTAAGACCAGCCCGGTTTATCACCTGATGCCCAACCTTCAGGAACCGGATTGGAAGTCACTGCGGATCGGTGATGTACGGGAATTCTGGGAGCGCCACGACGACTGGGAACACCGCATCAACCTGGCCCGTGCCCAAAAAAGGATCGGCGATCTGCTGGTGTTGGCCGACGAGGCACCGGTGGCGGCGTTTCGAGCCGAGGCCTGGATCATGGCCGGCCGGGCGCTCAGGGCGGCAGAGCAATTTGCTTTTGCCCTCGAACAGTTGGAAAAAGGACTCGAGATCGAACCGGAGGACAAATCCGGTCTTACGGAAAAGGGGATTTGCCTGCAACGTTTGGCGTTGGACGGATCACCTGGGCACTCCTTCGAAAGGGCTAGGTCTCATTATGAGAAGATGCTGGAGCGCTTCCCGGAAGATCCTGAAACCCTAGCGCTGCTTGGTCGGGTAGATAAAGACGCTTGGAGCCTTGCCTGGGATCGGCCAGGGGCCTCGGTGGAGGAGATGCGGGAGGATGCAGCTTATGAAGACGCGCGATTACGCGGCGCGATTGCGAGTTACCGGCGAGCCTACTGCGCCAACCCCGGCCACTATTACTCAGGTATCAATGCCCTTACGCTGATGCAGCTTTATACGGATCTTACCGGCGATTCCCGCTATGCGGATGAAATCCAGACGATGGCCGGTGCGGTAAAGTTTGCCGCACAAGTGGAACCGAGTCCAAATCAGCGCTTCTGGTCAGCATGCACCTTGGGGGATTTAGAGGTGTTGGTTGGAACTCCAGACAGCGTGACCAGCGCCTATAAGGAGGCCATTGCCAATAACCGTAATGACTGGTTTGCGCTCAATTCCAGCCGTTCCCAACTGCTGTTGCTCGATAAACTCCGGTTTCATCCCGAGAACGTGGCGGCGGGTGTCGCCGCCTTCGACCGTGCGCTGCAGCGGCTTTCCAAGCCTGAGGACAGTTGGCGGCCACGCCAGGTCTTCCTGTTTAGTGGCCACATGGTCGACACCCCCGATCGAGCACAACCCCGATTTCCCAGTGATCTGGTTGAAATCGCCGGTGAACGCATCGCCGAGGCATTGGCGTCGCAAGGCGCAGGTCCCGACGATCTGGCCCTGTGCCAGGCCGCCGCGGGGGGAGATCTCCTGTTTTTAGAGAGCTGCTTGGAGTTGGGGATGCGATGCCAGGTTCAGCTCCCCTTCGAGGAGCCAGAGTTCATTCAACGTTCCGTTCTGCCTTCTGCGGGCGGCGACGATTGGTGCGACCGGTTTTACAGTGTTAAACAGCGGTTGCCTGAATTGGGCGGAGTCATCCGTATCATGCCGATAGAGTTGGGCTCCTTGCCTGCCGGAGTAGATCCCTTTGAGCGGTGCAACCTTTGGCTGCTGTACACCGCGTTGGCGTGGGATGTAGAGCGGGTGCGCTTCATATCCCTTTGGAACGGTGGTGGTGGCGACGGACCTGGTGGTACCGCCCATATGTACAATGAGGTCAAGCGCAGGACTGGGCGGGTAAAGTGGATCGACACCCGAACGTTGAATTCCTAGGGGCTACAATCGATGGCGAACAAACACCTTTTGCGTCGGGTATTCCGTTATTTGGGATGGTTTGCCATCATCCTGTTGGGCATGTTATCGGGACCGATTGGGGTGCTTTCCCTGGGCAATCTGGACATGACCACCCATTGGCGGGATGCAAGCTTGGCAAGTACCGGAACAGCCCCCCGTCCCGAAGAGTTCAATGAGCCCCTGATCCAGGTATACGGAGCACGTGCATACCACTGGCGAGGGGCGTTTGCCATACATACCTGGATCGCGACCAAGCGCACTGCTGCCGATCACTATTCTGTGTACCAAGTGATCGGATGGAATCTCTACCGAGGCCATTCGGCGGTCAGTGTAAGACGCCAGGGCCCACCCGACTTTCTGTGGTTTAATGCTCGTCCGGATCTCCTTCTGGAACGCCGGGGCGACGGGGTGGAAGCGCTGATCGACCGTATAGAGGAGGCGGTCCAGAATTATCCCTACGGACACGAATACCGGGTGTGGCCCGGACCTAACAGTAATACCTTTACCGCCTACGTGGCTCGGGAGGTGCCGGAATTGGGTCTGGATCTACCGCCCACGGCCATCGGCAAGGATTATTTGCCCGGCAATCGGATTATCGACCGCATGCCCAGCGGTACCGGGTGGCAGTTTTCATTGTACGGATTGCTGGGACTGGGCGTTGCCCGCAGTGAAGGTCTGGAGTTCAATCTCCTGGGGCTTTCGGCAGGGATCGACGTTGACGATCTGGCGCTGCGGCTCCCTGGCATAGGCCGGGTCGATCTAGTACCTCCTGGCTAAACAAGGGGTGTTCTCAAGGGGATTGGCGGTCAGTCGTCGTTCCAGTGACCCGTTAGATACCGGATTTGGGTAGGTGATCCGGGTTCTGGGTATTCCACCCAGACGAGATGAAGCCCACCCTGTTCGTCAAGAATCAGGGCTGGATTGGACTGTTCCCCGGCTCCAGACGCCGGCGGAGGCGCGAGGTCTTTTCCCCAGTTCATGTCATCGTCGTAACCGCTCAACCAGATATCAGAGGTACCGTTGCGGTAATCATCCCAGGCAACCAGGAAAAGACCGCTTAGGTTCCCTGCGGCAGTCGGGTTGTAATGAGGCAATTCGTCACCAGCATCACTTTGCACGCGTTCGTTTGGGCCATAGTCCCGGCCGCCGTCGCTACCCAACGCCGAATAGATTGAATAACCCCGGTGATTCCTGCGCTTATCCATCCAAGTGGCAAGGACATCGGCGGAGCCGAATGCCGCCAACGATACACGGGCGACGCCGTTTCCCCGATCATACGCGTCGCGGTTGGAATAAAATTCGTTGAGATGTGCGGGGGGCGAAAACTGCCGGCCATCGGCAGAGTGGCTGTATAAAAGCCGGGTGTGTCCGGCTCGCCGGTCTTCCCAGGCAATGGCAACTCCGGCGTCACTCACCGCTAATGCGGGGTAAAGCTGGGGAGCACCGGGAAGTTGGGCATCCACCGCCACTGGGGCTGTGGCGGTCAGTTGTTCAGTACCCTGAATCTTGAGCTGACTGGAATAAATAGCCGGGTAATCTCCCCGTTTTTCACTCCAGGCGGCAAACACTTGTTCCTGCTGGCCGTTAACGGTAACTTGACTGGCACGGCCACGGGACAATCGAAGGGTTGGACCGGGCTTGTCGATGCCCGCCACGCGAGCGAAAACGGAACCCGCTTCTTCCCAAACCACCACAAACCGGCCATTTCCAATCCCCACCACGGCCGGCTCGTAGGACTCATCTTTCCCGCTGATCAGGTGCTCCGCCCCAAAGGCCCGCTCCGCGAGTGGTTTGCTGGCGAGGTAGATACGGGGCACTCCGTCACGGTTATCTTCCCAGGCTACCGCGATATTTTCCGCCGATAAGGCGATGTTCCTCCGGCCGGAGGAATCCAAGTGATGGAACACCCCCATCTTCGGTTTACCGGTTACGGAGACAGAGGCTCCGAAGTGCACTTCGGCGGCCAAAGGCGGTATCTGGGAGATGACCGCCAGCAAGGTTAATCTTCCCAGGATTCTCATTGTTTGGCGAGAAACTCCCGCAGGCTTTGGGTCTGATAGTGGCGACCGCTGATGTAGTCATCGTAGTGAACCATGTTCTCGATGCTCTGAAAACCGCTCAGTTTGATCAGAGGACGCTGATCCGGGGCGATAAAGAAAAAGGTTGGTGTCCCCAGAATTCGTGTGCGAGACGCCAGTTGCATCTCGGTAATCCGCTCCCCGTTGGGAAGGGTGACACGCTCACCGCCTTCGGTATCTACGTATGCCAGCACGTAATGGCTGTTGAAACGGGACTTCACCTGTTCGTCGGTGAAGACTTCCTGATGCATTTTCAAGCAGACACTGCAGCCATAGCGGCCAAAGTAGAGAAATACGGGTTTGTCTTGTTCACCGGCACGGATCAAGGCATCGCCGTAGGAGAGAAATCGGTATCCATCCGGAGGTGCCGCGCCCAATCCAATAGAAATCAGTAGCAGCAGGGAACCCAACAAACTGCCGACTGCTCTGTTGGGATTTCGGTAAGGGGCTAGGTATCTCATGGTTGCCTCGTAGCGGGAATGTCATTTTCAACCAAGAATAGGACAAGAGTCCCCGCGCTTCCAACTTGCGACTCCACCGCTGGGAAGTTGGCGGAGCGCTGATCCGTCTCGATTGCCCGAAATACTTATTCAAGAAACGCTACAATAGCAGGTATACACAGCGGCTTCCCCGCGGAGGATCGAGGAACGGATTATCGGTTAACGGTAGGGAGGGTTCGAAGTGTTGGACCAGGTCTCAGGGGGCTTGGAGGATGCAAATAAGCCAGTAGCGGGCGGGCAAGGTCAGGAAAGAAGTAAGGGAGGAAGTGCGTAGAGCAAAGCGGTTGGTATCAAAAAAGCGATAGCCGTTACCTATCCGGTCAGTGGCGAGCTGTTCCCGGGGGTAAGTGCCGGAATTCGGACGGATGATACAGCATCGTCCCATAAGGATAGAGGGAGCGTATATTATGGAAGGATCGAAAATCGCCGTAGTCACCGGCGCCAACAAGGGACTGGGCTTGGAAACGTGCCGGCAACTCGCGTCTCGGGGATTGACGGTGATCCTCTGCAGCCGTGACCGGGAAAAGGGGCAGGCCGCGCTGGATCGGATCTCCGCGCCGG
>JAGRGP010000077.1 GCA_020445415.1 Gammaproteobacteria bacterium
TCCTTGACCTGTGCCTCGGCCTGGTCGAGCTCGTCGGCCGAACTGACGTTGCGCGCGACCAGTTTGCGGATGCGTGCCAGTTCAGATCTCGCCAGCGCGGCGGTAGCCAGGGCGGACGCCAGCTGTGCATCCTCGGTGGCAGTGTCCATCTGCAGCAGCACGTCACCGGCGTTGATCTGGGAGCCCGACTCGAAGCTGATCTCGACAACCCGGCCGCCGATCTCCGCGCTTATGGTCACCCCCTGGACGGCTCGCACGCTGCCGGTGGCGCGCACGACCTGCTCCCACTCGTTATCACTGACAACGGCCGCAGTGACGGTTTCCGGTGGCATCATCATGTTTTCTGTGGCTTCGCCCATCGCGGTGAACTGGCCGAGCTTGGTGTAGACGATGCCACCAATTACCAGCGATACGACCACAACGGCGAAAAACAACTTTTTCAGCATTACATATCCTCTGCAATTTCCGGGGACAGTATACGCATCTCCAAAGATCGAAATAATCTAAATTGATGGACTAGGATAGTACTCTACAGATTAAGTAGCGTGAAATCTCGCTCCGGTAGTCGTCGCTCGATATCCGTGTCGAAGGCTACCAGATGCTGACAAAGCGTTTCGACGGCCGTAGCGGTCCATACGTCGGTGACAAAATTACCTTGTAAGCCTTGGGTAAGTAGTTTGTCTCGCAGCAACGGCCATTCTTTGCCACAGTCCTCGAGTACGACTCTCGGTGTATCGAGAATAACGCCTATGAATGAAAGCGCATCCTCAATTGAATCTGGCTCGGAAAAGACTCTTCAATTAGTTACCAGTCAAAGCAAGGCGGTTGCGATCATCGGTAACAGTGTTAGCGTCTCCCTTCCCTGTGCGCAACTCTGTCTTGCTTTGTTTAGCCATCCGTAGCCTGTGTCGTGACGTTTATGGATGGCACGAAAGGCGGCGATCAGCACATTGACATCTGGTATTATTCGTTAGCCGCACCAAGCAGCGACTGGTTACTGGTACCGTCAATGCCCTCACGAAGTCCCTCATGTTCCGGTGATATTGGCAACTCCTTCAACGCTGCTAATGCCAGAGCCTTGCGCCTTCGAAGTCTTAGAGCCAATCCTTCTTAGCCATTTTCGTAAGTGTTGGTTGCGTTTTTGCGGCAAGGGTCTTCGCCTTGGCCAGCAGTTTACCGTGAATGTCTAATGTAGTTTTCATGCATATATAACTAAAGGAGTCTGTATTGGTTTTCATGGCTAGGAAAGCCAACACTGTAGTGATCTGACAATCAAACTATGTTCGATACTGGCATCGACGGGAAGGTGCATGCGCTAAATCAATGTAACATCCGGGAATTATCATAAAAGGTAGCAGTCTTGGCCGCACCTTTCCCCGAGGTGGTAATTCAAGGGGTTGTCCTGCTGATATGCTGAGCTTGCAGGGAGTTAGAAATATGCATGGGGAAATTATCCACGGATACCAATGGGATAGAAACAGCGGTGGTGGGATTGGGGATCATGGCGATCTTCGCGACGGTAGTTTTTCGAAGGGATCTATTGCTGGTTAAGTAAAACCATCTATTGAAATACGGACTCGACACTCAGGGAGAATGCGTATTCAATCCACATAGATAAGACCATCAGAAAGGGGAGATAGAAATGCGCGAAGACATAACCTTTGAATCAAAGGGATTGTCGTGCCGGGGCTGGTTGTATCTACCCGACAATGTCGATACAGGTCAGAGGGTGCCCACGATTGTGATGGCACATGGCTTCAGTGCCGTGAAGGAGCAGGCGCTCCCCGGCTTTGCGAAGCGATTCACCGAAGCGGGTTTTGGAGTACTGTTATTTGACTATCGCTACTTTGGAAGCAGTGATGGTGAGCCTCGCTGCCAGTTGTTTCCATTGGAAATGGTAGAGGATTACAGAAACGCCATTACCTGGGTATGCGAGCAACCCAATGTGGATGCAGACCGTATAGGGGTATGGGGGACATCTTTCAGTGGCGGGTTGGCTGCTTATACTGGAACATTTGATCGGCGGGTTAAGGCCGTAGTTGCACAGGTCCCATCACTCACCAATCCAGAATTTCGTCGTTCGATGGATCCCACCAGATGGGACAGCGGTGGCGCGTTTCTTCTGGAAGACCGTATCGAGAGATATAGAACAGGCTCAATAAACTACATAAAAGTGGTTGCCCCTGAGGGAGAACCCTGTGCCCTGCCTGGTGTGGAGAACTATGAAGCCTACATGGCGTTGCAATCGGATGCACCGAACTGGCGCAACCAAGTCACTCTGGAATCACTGGAGAAGGTGCGGGAGTTCGACCCGGTAAGCCTAATCCACCTTATGGCACCCACCGCTATGCTAGTGATAGCGGCTGAGCAGGATAGTCTGATACCGCTGGCCACGGTAAAGGCATCTTACGAACGCGCATTAGCTCCGAAAGAGTTAATCGTGCATCCAATAAAACACTTCGATGTTTATCAGGACCCATGGCTGACTCAGGTAGCCGATGAGGCCATTGCCTGGTTTAGAAAACACCTTACCTGATTGCCTCCAGAAAGATAATTATTCAGGTGGTTACCCCGTTGTCGCGCTGAGTTTTCAGCGAGTTGGAAATGTGCACATGGGAATCATCCATGGAAACTCGCGGAATAAAAACAGCGGTGGCGGACCTTACGGTGTCCGTTGTCAGGGATACTCAGCCACTCGCTAATCTATCGACAAAACATATGCCGGCTTGGCTTTCAAGAACACACTGGGGTATTGTCGGTAAAGGATGTAACTTCGCTGATTCAGTTTGCCTAAAGGGGGGACTTATGAATCCCAAGATATTGCGAGGTCTTGAGGTCGATGAGTTCCTGACTCAAGAAAGATGCTGGATCACGGAAAGCTGGAACTCGGAGGAAGATCCTGCACTTTCCATAGCGCGTGTGTTTGTTGAACCTGGTGTGACAACGCAGTGGCATTCACTGGATGGCATACACGAAAGGTATCTGATCATTAAGGGAACGGCACAAGTGGAAGTGGGGGATCTTTCGCCGGTAGACGTAGGAGTGGGAGATGTGGTGGTGATTCCGGCAGGCGTTCGCCAACGAATCAAGAATACTGGTTGTGATGAGCTCATTTTTTATGCGCTTTGTACACCCCGCTACCAGGAGCATTGCTACCAAAATCTTGAGGAATTGTAAAAGTTGAGAGGTAACGTTCGTTTCAGCCAAATCGGTATCAGGGAAATCAGCCTACGGCACCAAGTTATCTCAAAATCACGTCTGCTCGGGATGCTACCCGAGGGGACGTCAAAACAAGCCGTGCAGCCAAGCCGTACGTAGAGGTCGATCGTCAGCACAGACTAAGATATAGCCGGTGGTATTTCTAGCTCCGAAAACCTTGCTTCGGTTGTAAGCATCATACCGCCAGCGGGTTTGCATATGGTTGCTTATCGAACTATTAGTAAGAGTACGTGAAACGTCGAAATATACCGCGCCATACGGATGAAGAACGCCGCGATATTTCTAAGTTACCGACGACAGGATGAGCCGGGGTACGTGGGGCGTCTAGCCGATCGTCTTACGCTCGCTTTCGGCGAGCACAGCGTATTTCGCGACCTGGATACCATCATCCCAGGATCAGACTGGAAACTGGTTTTAAGCGAAGCGGTGACAAATTCCCGTGTTGTATTAACAGTAATCGGTAAGCGATGGCAATCGATCTTGCTGGCCAAGCAGGATGGAGAAGACTATGTCCGTTTCGAGTTAAATCTGGCTAATCGTCTGAAAAAACCTGTGATTCCGATTTTATTGGATGGGAGCGGTTTTGAGTCGAATCTGGACATGGGGGATCTGAACTGGCTTAAGAACTTACAGCATCTAGAGATATCTGACCGACAACAAAAGCGCTGGGAGCATGGTGTAGAGCTGCTTATAAAACAGATTGCCGAGTTAGCGGGTATGCAGCCCCTGAATCGACTAGCGGACAATAAAAAACTCAAGCGAATCGTTACAACGCGTTTACCCAAAACCGGAGAATTCCTGATCGGCCGGGAATCCGAGATCGACGTACTAAACGAAGCCTGGCAAAACCCGCGAACGAATATTGTACAAATTGCCGCTTCAGGGGGTATTGGTAAAACCCAATTGATAAAAAAATGGCGGGAATCGATCGTTACGAAACCCAGCCATGGGGGTGCGGAGTTCGTCTTTGATTGGTCGTTCTACAGTCAGGGAACGCAACAAGAGGCTTCCTCGGAGATCTTCTTTAGGGACATACTGAAGCAGTTTGGCGAAATAAGCACTTTCACGGATCCCTGGGAAAAGGGCGAGCATTTAGCTGAATTGATCCGGCGGCAACGCTCGCTTCTGATCCTGGATGGACTGGAGCCCCTGCAACACGCCCCAGGACCCATGAAGGGAGAGCTGATCGATAAATCGATCCAAGCCCTACTGCGCGGACTTGGGGAAGAGAATTCCGGGCTTTGTGTTGTTACCACGCGTGAACCTGTGCCTGATCTGGTGGAAATCAGTGAGCCGGCACGGAGAACCATCGATCTATCAACCTTTACCCCCAAGGAGGGGGCAGCGTTGTTGCGTATCTATGTCAAGGACGATAAAGAGACGTTGGAAAAGGTGTCGGATGAATATGGTGGGCACGCACTGGCCCTCATCTTGCTGGGTACTTACGTACGCGATCGGCTCTCGGGCGATATCAGCAGAATTGGAGAGATGATATCCCAACCCAAAGTCGAACTTTTCAAAGGGGCTGCTGACCTTTCCCATCACGCCGAGAAGGTGATGGCCTCTTACGTCCGCTGGTTTGAAAAAGAATTCACCGGCCAGGATGCTGTCATCCATAGAGCCGCAGTGCACCTCCTGCGCCTGGCGGGTTTCTCAAGTCGTCCTAGAGTGAGGGCTGCTTATGCCCGTTGGATTGAAAAAGAAGCCACTCGCAAGGAATCCGCCATCTATCGTGCAGCGGTAGTTATCCTGAGACTATTGGGCTTGTTTAATCGCCCTGCGGAAGCGGGTTGCCTCGGTGCCTTACGTGCAAAACCGATTCCCGGACTAACCGAACCCCTGTTTGCATGGGGTGATACCGATGACCTCTGGAAAGAGGCCGTCATTCGGCTTCGTCAGGCGCACCTGCTGGCCGATAGCGCCACAGACGACGGTTCGCTCGATGCACACCCAATTGTCAGAGAATACTTCGCGAGAGAACTGCAAGGCCGATCTAAAAGGTCAGCTCGCGCAGCACACGGCAAGCTATATGAGTATCTTACGAGTACCGAAGTGGCACCGCTGGAACCTAACACCAGCGATGAAATGATGCCACTGTTTCATGCTGTCGCCCACGGTTGTAAGGCAGGTTTGACTAAGGACGGCCTTGAGCAGGTCTATTGGAAGCGAATTCAACGTGGCGCATTGTTTTTCAATACCAGGACACTGGGCGATCTTGGAACAGAATTGGTTGCACTGTCGCATTTCTTTGGCGGGCGATGGAGCCGCCCCTCGCAGGAGTTATCGCTACGGAAGCAGGGCGAAGTGTATCGGCTGTCGGGCTTTCTTCTTAGGGCGCTCGGGCGGATGGAGGAAGCAGAAAAAACGATGTCCGAAGGAATGCGTATTGCTTGGGGATTAAACGATTGGAAAACAACCGCGGAAGCTGCTACCTACTTCTCAAGCATGAAGTTAATGAGGGGCGAAACAGCGGCGGCAGCGCGGCTGGCAACGTTCAGCATCGAAAACGCGGACCGAAGTACAGACGCACTGTGGAAGATAGCCTCGCGCAATCAATTTGCGAATATTTTGATGGACATGGGTAGACGAGAAGCCGCGGCTCATGTGTTTGATGAGATACGCAATCAAAAAGAATCCTCGGGTTTGACCTGGGGAGGGTTGATTGCTTATCCCTATTGGCAATTTCAACTCAATGATCTCGATCTCAGCAGTCGATTTCTGTTGACGATAGGTGAACAGGCGGGTGAATTAGAGCCGATTATTGATGAAATCCGGGCCGAAGTGAAACTCAGCCAAGAGCGGAGAGAGCAGGGCAAACTGAAAAATCATGCTAGCGGTGCTTATCCGCTCTTGGACATGGCATTCGATGAACTGATCCTGGGACGAACCTACATCTTGGAGGCTGTGCTCAAGACCTTGGGGCGCTACGATCCGACAGAGGCCTTGGATAATGCAGCACAATACCTCGCTAGCAGCATATCCTCGTTTGAATGTGCTCGCACCGAGCATGAACTGCCGCGCGGCTATCTGCATCGGGCGGCATTGGGGAGACTGCAAGTAGAACTGGCGCTGTCGGGCATGCTCCAGGAGAAATCCAGTACCGCCGTTCAAGCAATGCTAGAACACGATCTTGCCAGGGCGGAGTCGATCGCAAAACGGGGTTCGATGATTATTTGGCAGATTGACGCCGCGGTTGAACGAGCACGACTCGCTGTGCTGCTCGGCGATAAACCGACAGGTCAAGCGAAGCTGGACGAGGCGGTTCACCTCATCGCTAAGACCGAGCAACGGTATACGACGCGCATCCCGGGGTGGCCAGACTTGGGTCTGTCGGAGTACCCGGGCTCTCTCAAGGGGTATCAAGTTTTAAGCTACCATTGTCGAAACGACGAAATCGCCTACCTTCAGCATTGCCTCTAACCCTCCCACTAAGCCGTGGATGGCGAATTTCTTTCGTACTTTTGAAGGGACGATGGAGGAGAGACCTTATGGAAGTCTAGGCACTGGGATGTCGGGTAGCAAGCGCCTCGGTTTGGCGTCGGCGGTTTACGGTAATCTGGGCCTGCCGTCTTTGGGTACCGGCGTTACCGCTGCCGGCTGTGATTGATTCTCGCAGGTGGCTCGATAAGGCTCACCGGGGAGGAAGCGTTCCCATTCCTCGGCACTCAGGTTTCTTGAAACGCGAGCGCAGGCTTCGGCGATCATGTCGGGAACCTGGCGGGGATAGACCATCACTGACGAGGCATTGGTCGTTACCGTCCACCTCGGCGATTGCCGGGGACCACCGGTACGGGGCGCAGCCCACACCAGCGGCGCCCATTCGGCACAACCTTGAAGCAGCGCCTCATCACCGCCACGCAGGTCAGCTACTCCGGCGACCTGTACGCCATTGGGATCCCGCCCGAAGGCAATCCTCTCGCCCGAGGGCAGGCGCCATACGTGGCGCATCGACGAACGCCGCCCGCGTTGGGCTTCGGTAAGCGTGCAGGCCAGCGTCTCGTCAGGACTGAGCGCGATCAGCTCGCCTTCGGCGATGGCCGGCCAGGCCTCCCAGGTATTGGTGGGGAATAGTTCCGTGCCGCTGCGCGATATCAGCGCCAGCCAACGCCCGTCTTCGCTGAAGCGGCTCTTCCATACGGTTTTACCGTTATCCGTCGAAAGGGTGATCCAGCGCCCCTGCGCTATGTCGAACACCAGGGGCTGGGCGGCACCCAGCGCCAGTAAATAGCGTGAACTCGGGTCGAAATGGAGCCCCGGTGAGGCCGTGTCAGGAGTCGCGGCTGGCGGTGCCTGGGGTGTTAATGTCTCGGTATCGACTATCAGCAGCGCCTTCCGCCCTACGGCTGCCAGCCACCGTCCGTCGGGACTGGTCGCCGTCATCGCTCGCTTACCGAGGGCAATGGTCATGACTGAATCAAGTCCCTCGGGATCCAAGATGCGCAGTTGCCCGTCGCTATCGACGGTCACGAGCCACTTGCCGTTGGCGATGAAGTATGCCTCGCGCACGTCCCCAGCCAGGTCCGTACGGTAGCGCCGGTGGCCATCGAACAGCTGGTGCGTACTGAAACGCTCGGCGACCATCAACAACGTTGCGCGGTCCTGCACGAAGGTTGCCCGCCTGACGGGGGCTGTGGTCGGGATCCGCTGTACTTCTTGACCAGTCTTGGCGTTCAGGACCTGCGCCATGTCGTCGCGGGCTACTGCGAGGTAGGGTCCGTCCGAGTCGAAGTCGAGATCGTGCACCGGATCGTTGGTAACGATCAGCTGATCGGCGGGCTGTGTTTCCAACGTGCCCTCGTCGCTCAGTGCCACATCCCACACGCGAACGGCAAGATCCGCAATAGCGAGTTGCTGGCCGCCGCGCGAGAAACGCATGGCCCTAATCTCTTCCCGTCGCTGGTCCGGGATGATCTGCAGTTTCCCGGTTGCCGTATCCGCGGCCGCCCAGCCGAAACCGCCGACTGCCAATGTATCTTGGCGGGGATGGAGGGCAAGGGAGAAAACCCGTGACGATTCGAACAGCAGCGGTGCCTCGCGTTGCCAGGTCTGGGTGGAAACGACTTCAACGCCGTAGCCTTCGCCGGCGGCGTAGAGGCGCCGGCCGTCGTGGGAGAATACGACATCGTCCACCCAGCCCAGTGTATCGAGGCGGGTGCCGTGGTCGCCCAGTTCGACAAGGCGGGACTTGCCGTTCACCTCCCATACGGCGATGGCTTGTTGCGCACCAATTGCGAGCAAGTGCCCTCGCGGATGGAACGCCAGGCTTCGAACCGGTGAGTTGACCGCCTGCCAGCGCGCCAGTACGGCGCCATCCGCGACCCGCCCGACAATTACCTCCCCGTCCTTGGTGCCGGCGGCCCAAGTTGTCAGATCGTCGCTGAATGCTCCGGCGCTGGTATCGCCCAACAGCTCGCTTTCCAGTGTCGGGGCCCTCGGTAGCAGCGCCATGCGCCGCTGAAAAGCGGCCTTGCCCTCGTTTGTCGCGGCGGCCTGCAATGACTCCACGGCCAGCAGCGTCGCCAATTCGAGACGATCACCGGTGTCACCGACAGCAAGTTCCGATTCCGAGGCCAGGGCTCTGGCCACGGCAAGGCGGCGCTGAGATTCCGCCTCGTCGCGCGCTGCGATGGCCGCATTGCGTTGCAGGTAGGCGAGCACGCCGAGGGCGATGGACAGGGCGAGCGCAACGGCGACGCCGGCAAGGAGGCGACGCTGCCGCTGAGCCTGGGTGCGCCTGCTCTCGGCCAGATAGCGGGACTGCAGAGGCGTGACCGGTGGCAGCTTTTCTCGGCTCGCCTCCAGCCAGCGCTCGGCTGTTTCCAGGTCGCTGCCGCGCAACAGGTAGCTCGAGTCTTGCCGATGGTCCGTCCAGGTGCGGGCGCGCACCAGGATGCGGGTATGGGCGCGGACGTGCTCGAGATCGGTGTCCAGCGCGTTCAGTAGCGTGGCGAAACGCTCGCTGAATGGATCCTCGGGCCGGAAGAAGATCCAGTTCAGGCGCGCAACCGCGTCGGGAACGGTAGCGATTTCAGGCTCGGAGCAGACAACGGGGACGATGCGCTTACCTTGCTCGGTGGCGAACTCCACTTCGGCGCGGCACACAGTGGATGCGGCGGAGTGGTGACTGACGACGAAGACAAACGTGTCCGCTGCGGCGATGGCACGCTGAATCTCGCCCATCCACTCCGCGCTGGGTGGAATCCCCTCCCAGTCGACCCAGCTTTCGCGCTTGGCTGCCTTGAGGGCATCGTGAAGGTTGCGGACAAAGGCGGCGTCCTGGCGCGAATAAGAGATGAATACGTCAGACATGGCGCTCCGGCATTGAGGGTTAGGTCAGCCTGGATGTCCCATTCCGAACCCTAAGTATAGCGTGGCGGGAACCTCGCGTAACGAAGTGCCCTTATTCACTATCTCGGTATACGGGAACCTCTATTAGTGATGGACTGGCTGCATATACCGAGACATTCGACAGGCGGGCCACGGCTGTAGTTACACAAGGTCCGACAGGTATCAATCCAATATTTCGCCGTTCGATGGATCTCACCAGATGGGATAGCGTTACCGCGTTACTTTTCGAGGACCGTATCGAAAGATACAAAACAGGAACGATCGACTCCATAAAAGTAATTGTCCCGCAGGGAGAGCCCGATGCCATGTCGGCCGTGGGATCCTATAATGCGTACATGGAGCTGTAGCCATTGCTTGGTTTGACGAATATCTTGGATAGCGGTTTGGCGGAATCCATCAAGTGGCAGGTTTGATTGCTTCGAGGCGGCCTCGAGTGACAAGAAATGCAGTAAGTCAGGAACAGCAACGATGACAACTACAATGATAAGTGAATACGGAGAGCTCGATGCAACGGCACTTGCTGGTCTCGTTCGGCGTGGTGAAGTCAGTTCGTTGGAGCTTTTAGAAGAGGCGATTCGCCGGCTGGAACAGGTCAATGGGGAACTCAATGCGGTGATTTACAAGATGTATGATCATGCGCGTGCAGCTGCGGCAAAGAATAACAGGAGCGGACCTTTTGCCGGCGTGCCCTTTCTGATGAAGGATTTTGTCGCCGAAATGGCCGGCTTCCCGCTTAATGAAGGCAGTCGGTTTCTGGAACCTTACGTGCCGACGCGGGATAGCGAAGTTGTACGGCGGTTTACCGAAGCCGGATTGATTACATTCGGCAAGACCAACCTTCCGGAGTTTGCGATTGGCGTCACCACCGAACCGCAATGGAGGGGTGCGACACACAATCCGTGGGATTTGACGCGTACCCCTGGCGGATCAAGCGGCGGAGCGGCGGCCGCAGTGGCCGCGCGTATCGTACCCGCTGCCCACGGTAACGATGTGGGCGGCTCGATCCGTATTCCGGCTTCCGCCTGTGGCCTGGTCGGTCTCAAGCCGTCGCGTGGGCGCACCAGTCAGGCACCGTACTACGGCGATATACTGGCCGGATTCTTCGCCGAGCATGTACTCACCCGCAGTGTCAGGGACTGTGCTGGGTTACTGGATGTCGCGGCCGGTCCGGTTTTGGGAGATCCTTACCAGGCACCTGCGCCCAAGCGTTCCTATAACGACGAGGTTGATCATGAACCGGGACCGTTGCGCATTGGATTTTCGACCATGACACCGCTCGGCGATGAATTGCACGGTGAATGCAAACAGGCGATCGAAAAGACGGCGGCATTGCTGGATTCGTTGGGCCACGTGGTAAGCGAGGCCGCACCGGTATTCGATGCCATGGCGTTATGGAGCAAGTACACGACGCTGCTGGCCTCACTTACCGCCTGGAGGCTCGGGGATTGGAGCCGTCGCCTCGGTCGAGAGGCAACCGAAACGGATATCGAACCTTTTGTGTGGGCCTTCGCCGAACGTGGACGGGCTTTGCGTGCACAGGACTATCTTCTGGCCATGCAGGATGTGCAGGTACAGGTGCGAGCACTGTCGGCATTCTACGAGACATACGATCTGTGGTTGACGACCACGCTCGGACAACCACCGGTTGCCTTGGGTACGTTGGTATATGCCGGCGATCCATTTGAACTGCGCAGACGCATGGCGGGATTCTCGCCTTACACCTATCTGGCCAATGCGAGTGGGCAACCCGCCATCTCGCTACCGCTGTACTGGAGTTCCGAAGGTCTGCCGATAGGGCTTCATTTCACTGCACGGATGGGTGAAGAAGATGTCTTGCTGCGATTGGCCTCGCAACTTGAACGCGCCTGCCCGTGGGCAGACCGCCGGCCGGACGTATGCGCCGGTTAGGCATGAAGTAGACGGAAGCGTATAGCTTGTTGTGGCGCTGAGAAATCAGCGGGTTTGGAATGTGCATGTGAGGATTATCCATGGAGACCCGCGGGATCTAGGCCAAGCTACTCATGTGTGGCTACCTAGGCAACGTCACGGATGATCCATTGGCTCGTGTTTGATCATCACGCTACCTCCACATCTGGATCCCGGTTGGCAGTGCGTACATATCAAATCAATGCTGCTCATGTTACCCGCATATAATACAGAATTGATTGAAAGGCGGCTTGATCCCCGTTTTGACCGCGTCGAGAAATTCGCATCGCTGTTGCAACCCCGCTTCCCGGAATCAGTGCGTTTTGTGCCGGTGCAACGACCGGGAGATCGGGTACAAATCGGTGAAGCGTTCACCATCGGGAACCTATAGCTAGGACTGACCCAACACCTTACTCGCAATGACTTTCGCACCGGTCAGGCCAGCCGGCGGAACAGACCGGAAAAACAAGTGCCGTTGACGTAACTTGACGGCAGGTAGATGGTTAACCCTCCAGATCTTGCCAGAACCTTCCAATCTTTGAATTGGATTTGTGACTGTAGACTGTGATGTCCAAGGGTATGCGCCCATAGTCCTGAGACAGAATCACGACATCTCCTGATATGACTTCATCATATATCATCGAATGAGGAAGCCAGGCGGCACCTGTTCCAGCCAGAACGAATTGCACGATACCAACGGAAAACGCCGACTCAACGGCAACTGGACCATTGAGGGAGAGCCGCTGGGTCTGTTGATAGTTGCTTATTATCTGACCGAAATAACTTTCAGTCGGGTAAGCGACAATGTTCGAATGTTTCGGTAAGCTGTTATCCGCGCTTAGCATGTATCGCATATCTCCGCCAACGATGGGAATCAATGCGTCCCTCCGCCAGACGTAACTCGACACCGTATCGCCAAACGGCACTTCGGGAAGATGGCGGCCCTCGTAACTTATTAGGATATCCGCTTCGTGGCGTAAGAAAATCGACATCGCCATATCGCGGTTTTGGGTCCGTAAACGCACGCGTAATTTGGGATTGCCAACCGTTGTCTTTTGCACTATTTCAGGAACCACGGAAACCGAAAGCGAGTGCTGGGTGGCGATAACCAGCGGTTCACTGTTGGTTTCCGAATTTTGCAACTGGCTGCGCAATTGCTGAAGGTGGGCGAGCATGGCGCGAATCTGAGGTTCGCACTCCGCCAACGTCGAAGAGAACTCGATCCGATTAGGCCCTCGTATCAACAGATCGCGGCCTATCCATTGCTCCAACGTGCGAATGCGACGTGAAAAGGCCGGCTGAGTCATATTGCGCCGTGCCGCAGCCGTGCTGAAATTGCGCTCCTCAAGTAGTAAGAGCGCATCCTCCAAAAGCCGTGTATCCATCGTCCGCTCATCTTTTTAGTAAGGCTAGACTGCAATTTTAGCATTTTACCTGGTTCATTTTGTTCACTAGCCTTATTTCTAGTATGTCAAAGGAGATTTCCTCTAAAAGATGAGTACGTCCAAAATTGCGGGAAGGGCTCTCGGTTTTGACGCTAACCTGGCTCTGGTAAAGCGTGCGCTTGCGAAGTTCCCCCACGTGAAGTTGGGGCATCTGCCGACGCCGTTAGAACCCATGGATCGTTTGAGTGAAGCATTGGGTGGTCCGCGCATCTGGGTTAAACGCGATGATTGCACCGGCCTATCTTCCGGCGGCAATAAGACCCGTAAGCTGGAATTTCTTATGGCGGACGCTCGGAAGCAAGGTGCGGACACGATCATCACCCAGGGGGCAACACAATCCAACCACGCACGCCAAACGGCAGCGGCCTCGGCAAGATTGGGTATGGGATGCCATATTCTCCTGGAGGATCGTACCGGATCGAATGATCCTCAGTACAACTTCAACGGCAATGTGCTACTGGACCGGCTGCATGGTGCGATGATCGCCAAACGCGCCGCTGGCCTGGACATGAATGCAGAGATGGCAACATTGGCAGAAATCCTGAGGCAGAGCGGCAAAAAGCCCTACCTTATCCCGGGCGGCGGATCAAACCGAATTGGGGCGCTTGGCTATGTAAACTGCGCCGCGGAACTGACACAGCAGGCTGCGCAGATGAATCTGAAGATCGATGCCCTTGTGCACGCCACCGGCAGCACGGGTACGCAGGCCGGTCTGGTGGCGGGTCTGAGTGCCCTAGCCAGTGACATTTATTTATTGGGAATAGGCGTACGCGCACCCCAAGAGCAGCAGGAATCGGCGGTATACGATTTGGCCTGCAAGACCATGGATTATCTCGGCATGGGAATCGCCGTTGCGCGTAACCGCGTACGTGCCAATTGTGACTATGTGGGACCGGGTTACGGCCTGCCGACCGAGGGGATGAAAAATGCCCTGAAGCTGTTGGCACGACTCGAAGGCCTGTTGTTGGATCCGGTTTACTCAGGCAAGGGCATGGACGGATTGATTGACCTGGTACGCACCGGCCATTTCGATGGTATGAAAAATATCGTGTTTCTGCACACGGGGGGTAGCGCCGCTTTATTCGGATATCCGGAGATCTTTGACCTGCCGGGCTATCAAAACTAGCGCAAACCCAACTACAACCACAGGAGGCTATATCATGAAACTTCTCAAACCCCTTATGGCAACCGCGCTTGCCGCTTCCCTGGCGGTCCCGGCCATAGTCCAGGGCCGCACCGGTACACTGGCCAAGATCGATGCCTCCGGCGAGATCGTAATCGGTCACCGTGAAAGCTCGGTGCCATTCGCCTATCTGGACAAGGACCAAAAACCGGTCGGCTATTCGATAGATCTTTGCATGAAGATCGTCGAAGCAGTGTCCGCCGAGTTGGGCAAAGCGCTCTCGATCAAGTATGTGCCGGTTAACCCCAAGACCCGCATTGCGCTGATGGCCAACGGCACGATCGATTTGGAATGCGGGTCAACGACCAACAACCTGACCCGTCAGGAGCAGGTGGAGTATCTGCCGACAACTTTTATCACGGGAACCAAGCTCCTGGTACGCAAGGACAGTGGGATCTCCTCTATCGCAGATTTGGACGGCAAAGCAATCGCCTTGGCGCAAGGCACGACAAACGAGCGGGCCGTGAAGGCAGCGGTGGAAAAACTCGGCTTGGATGTTAAGGTGCTTCCGGTCCGTGACCACGCGGAAGGTATGCTGTCTCTGGAAACCGACCGCGTGGATGTCTATTCAACCGATCACATTCTCCTCTATGGTCTGATTGCCAAGTCCAAATCCCCGGAAAAATATGCAGTGGTGGGCGATTTTCTCTCCTTCGACCCATACGCGATCATGGTGCGCCGTGACGACAGCGCCTTCGAGCTGATTGGCAAGAAGGCCTTCGCGGAGATATTCCGTTCCGGAGAAATCAATGCGATCTATGAGAAGTGGTTTGGTCCGCTGGGCGTGGAGCAAACCGATTTACTGAAAGCCGCGTTCCAGATCAACGCCCTGCCCGAATAACTCCCTATACGCGGACCGGACTGGGGACCCCGGAGCAGTCCCCAGTACACTTAACCAGGGAGAACCGTGATGAACTACAACTGGAACTGGGGCGTTCTTTTCGAAGAACAATACCTCGACTGGCTTATCTCCGGTGTCGGATGGACCTTCGCGGTGGCACTCTCGGCCTGGGTGATCGCGCTGATTGTGGGCATTATGATTGGAGTTGGGCGAACCCTTCCCACCAAACCGATTGCCCATATCTGCGCGGCCTATGTCGAACTCTTTCGCAACGTGCCGCTGTTGGTGCAGCTTTTCTTGTGGTATTTCGTCATGCCCGAGGTTGTCAGCGACGATCTCGGCCGCTGGATGAAGCGTGATATGCCCAATCCGGAATTTGTCACGGCGGTGATCGGCCTCGGCCTGTACACAGCCAGCCGTGTCGCCGAACAGGTACGTGCGGGTATCAATGCCGTTGGGGGTGGGCTGGTGTCGGCGGCTTATGCCGGAGGCTTATCCACGGCGCAGACTTATCGTTTCGTGCTGCTGCCGATCGCGTTTCGCCTGATTGTTCCGCCGCTGACATCGGAGTTCCTGACGATCTTCAAAAACTCGTCCCTGGCGTTGACTATCGGATTGCTCGAACTGACGGCCCAAAGTCAGCAGATTGCAGAATATACCTTTCAGGGATTCGAAGCCTATACCGCAGCGACTGTCATCTACGTGGTCATTGCGCTCGGGGCGACCCTTATTTCGCATATCCTCGAGAAACACACCCGCATTCCGGGTTATGTTGGGAAGGGATAGGTCATGGATAATTTGGACCTGTCGGTCATCATCGATAACCTGCCCTTTCTTTGGCAAGGTCTGCAAATCTCCCTGTCGTTGACCGCGTTGGCGGTTGTGGGAGGTATCGCGCTCGGCACCTTCCTGGCTCTCATGCGCCTGTCCGGATTTGGGCCTCTGTCATGGGTCGCGGCGGGCTATGTAAATCTGATTCGCTCGGTGCCTTTGATCCTTGTGATCTTTTGGTTCTACTTTATGGTTCCGCTGGCGCTTGGACGGCCAATTGGAAGCTTTTACTCGGCATTGATCGCCTTTGTGATGTTCGAAGCCGCTTATTACTCGGAAATCATCCGCGCCGGCATCCAGTCTGTGCGCAAGGGCCAGGTCCATGCCGGCAAAGCGATAGGCCTCAGCTATTGGCAGATCCAACGCTACGTGGTGCTGCCACAAGCGTTCCGGAACATGATTCCAATCCTGGTCACTCAAGCGATCGTTCTGTTTCAGGACACCAGCCTCGTCTTTGTTGTCTCCCTGCGCGATTTCATGACTGCCTCGTCGATCGTTGCGCGCACGGAAGGTCGCTTGGCGGAGATGTATTTATTTGCGGCGCTGGTCTATTTCACCATTTGCTTTGCTGGTTCGATCTTCGTCCGGCGCCTTCAGAGGGCCAAAACCGCATGATCTCTATCGAAAATGTCTCGAAGTGGTACGGTGACTTTCAGGTTCTCGCCAATTGCACCTCCAAAGTCGATAAAGGAGAAGTGGTTGTCGTTTGTGGGCCTTCCGGTTCAGGCAAGTCCACCTTGATCAAGTGTGTAAACGGGCTGGAACCCGTCCAACGCGGCACTATCACGGTTGAGGGTACCGAGGTAACCGCGAAGCGCACCAACCTGACCAAACTGCGTTCCCGCATCGGCATGGTATTTCAGCACTTTGAGCTTTATCCGCACATGAGTGTGCGTGAAAACCTGTGCCTGGGGCAGCAGAAGGTTTTGGGGCGCTCGCGCGATGAAGCCAATGCAAAGGCCGAAGCACTGATCGATCGTGTAGATATGTTGGCGCATATCGAGAAGTTCCCCGGCCAGCTTTCAGGCGGGCAACAACAGCGGGTGGCCATCAGCCGAGCGTTGGCGATGGATCCGATCGCCATGTTGTTTGATGAACCCACGTCGGCGCTGGATCCGGAAATGATCAATGAAGTTTTGGATGTCATGGTCGAGCTGGCCCAGGACGGCATGACCATGATGGTCGTGACGCATGAAATGGGTTTTGCCCGCAAGGTGGCCGACCGTGTTGTATTTATGGATGCTGGCGCCATCGTCGAGGATCGCGAGACCGAAGCATTCTTTGGGAATCCGGAAAGCGATCGTGCAAAGGAGTTTCTGTCCAAGATTCTCAATCACTGAGCCGCGCTGGGCGTTTCTTGGAAAGCTAGGTCGTGGACCGGCCATTCTCACCAGTTCGGTCGAAGTAGCGCCTGAGATCGCCCCCGGCCCGACCGGGAATGACTGGGTCTGCTGCCGCGCGAGGTCCGCCGATTCACCAATTACCTGCCGTCCAACAGCGGCCAGCGGTCGCTCATTCTAGATCTACACGATCCAGCTGATCGCATCTATACCGCGTTGGCCTACCTGGTGCCCGCCAATCCCAGACAGGCATACAATAGGCGGGTACTCGCCGAGAGCATTCTCGATGGGGGGTTTCTCGAGGTGCCTGCCCGTTTCGCGCCCAATCTTGGTGCTTTTTTCAATGTTTGATCAGTGGATTCGAACCCGAGGAAATCGATAGGGTTCAACAGCCAACGCGCAGCGTTGGGGCAGATGGCGATTGTGCCAGTACCCTAGAGCGCATGTTTGGGATAAGACGCCTCGACCCAAGACGAAGACCCGGGAGATAGCGATGGACGGAAGCAACTGTTTTTAATTCGATCCTAAACAGAATCGTTAGCCGACATAGCTTGCCGTGACCGAATCAGAGCGGCCAGACGAACAGAATCACCGGTACGCCCACCGCGACCACCAGCAGCTCCAGAGGAAGGCCCATGCGCCAGTAATCACCGAACCGGTACCCTCCGGGGCCCATGATGATGATGTTGTTCTTGTGGCCGATCGGTGTCAGGAAGGCGCAGGACGCCGCGACAGCCACGGCCATCAAGAAGGTGTCCGGGTTGGCCTGCAGCCGTTCGGCGACCGCTAGCGCGACGGGTGCCGCGACCAGGGCCGTCGCCACATTATTGAGTACATCCGACAAGGTCATCGTAATGATCATCAGGATGGCCAGCACCGCCACGGCCGATAAGCCTTCGGTCCAGTCCACCAACGCGTTGGCAATCAGCACGCTGCCGCCGCTTGTTTCCAGCGCCGCACCGATGGGTATCATCGCTCCGAGCAGCACGATCACCGACCACTCGATCGAATCGTACACCTGACTGGGCGGAACGATATTCAGCAGGATATAGACTACCACCGCGGCGGCAAGTGCCAGGGGCAGGTAGATCCAGCCGAGGGCGGCCGCGGCTATGGCGGTGGAGAAGACCCCGATAGCCACCCAGGCCTGACGGCGCTGGGTTACCTCGAGCCCGCGTTCGGCCAGCATGAGACAGCCCAGCCACTCCACGACATCAGGAAGCTGCTTTTCGGGGCCCAATAGCAGCAGAATGTCGCCGGGCTTGATCTTTGTCTGCCGCAGGCGATCCTGCACCCGTGCACCGCGGCGGGAGATACCGAGCAGGGCGACATCATGGCGATAGAGCAGACGCAGATCCTGGGTGGAACGGCCGGCGATTTTGGCACCCTGGGGCACAACCACTTCGGCCAGGGACATGGTGGAGGCCTTGATGTCGCCCTGGGTGCCGCGGGTGAAGGTGAGCCCGGCCGCACCGATAAACTGGTCGATCGCTTCCGGCCTACCCTCGACCACGATGAGATCGCTCTTGCGAACGGGCTCGTCGCGCCCCAGGCCGGGCAGACGTTTACCACGACGAATCAGACCCAGGACATTGACGTCGTACTGTTGTTCGAGCCGATCCAGCGTCTTCAATGCGTTACCGATCAGTTGCGAAGACTCGGCGACGCGGAGCTCGGCGACATAATCCTCTAGGTTTGCCAGTTCGCGGCCAGAATCGTGCTTCAGGCGCTCCGGCGGAATAAGGCGGTGGCCGACAAAGACGACAAACAGGATGCCGGCAGCCGCGATTACCAGTCCGACCGGCGCGAAATCGAACATGGAGAAGGGTGCTCCCAAGGCATCATTGCGAAATGTTGCGATGACGATATTCGGCGGGGTACCGATCAACGTAACCATACCACCCAGGATGGATGCGAAAGAGAGTGGCATCAGGGTCTCGGCGGGACTGCGCTTGGCGTGCCGGGAGGCCTGCAGGTCCAATGGCATCAGCAAAGCCAGCGCGGCGACATTGTTCATGAAGCTGGACAGTGCGGCCGCGATGCTGGCCATGATACCGATGTGCGCCTGCACTCCGCGTGAGCTGTCCAGCACCCGGCGCGCCAGGAGTTCTATCGCCCCCGAGCGAGAAAGGCCACGGCTGACGATCAGTACCAGTGCAATGATCGCCACCGCTGGGTGGCCAAACCCCGAGAAGACTTCGTTGGCCGGCACTGCGCCGATCAGGTAGGCGAGGATGAGCCCGGAGAATGCCACCAGGTCGTAGCGGAACCTTCCCCACACCAAAAATCCGAGAATCAGCAGGATCAATGAGAACAGAAGAATCTGGTCGTTAGTCATTGCGGGCTAAGTGGTGGCCGTATGCTCTCGAATTCCTTGCTGCCTTCCAACTCCGCTCCAGGACTGCATCAGCGATACATGATGCTCGGTGATCAACCCGCCGGTGTCAAATTTTCCCTATCCAATGGCTGCCGGTACAACGGCTGCCGCTGAGCCCGGAACGACCCATCGTCAGACTGAAACATCCGTTTACCGCTAGCGGCGATTCAAGGCACACAGCTGATTGTACAGACCGGCGGCTACGTGCAGCCCTTCCCGCTGGGCATGCCGGCGCAGCGCTAGGCGCCTTGAACCGGGTAAACGGACATGCTCCTGCGCGTCGATCCGCGAGATCAACGCTTCCAGCCTTGCGGCAAAACTACCGCCCGACAGCAATTCCGGATCGATCGCGAGAAGCAGCTGTCCGACGCCCGGAGGCGCTCCATCGGGTGTAAAGAAGGAACTCGCTTCATAGCCGAAATGGGCGCCGCTGAGCCCAGCGGCCAGAATTTCGACCATCAATACCAGCGCGGCCCCCTTGGCACCCCCTAGGGGCAGCATGGTGCCCTGCAGCGCAGCCTCGGGATCGATGGTGGGTTGGCCGTTCGCGTCCAGCGCCCAATCGTCGGGGATTGGCTCACCCCGCTGCTGGGCAAGCATCACGTTGCCTCTGGCGACCTTGCTCAGACTCAGATCGATCAGGAGTGGCTCGTCCTCGACTCTGGGCGCCGCGAAGGCAATGGGATTGGTGCCAAAGACCGCATCGCTACCACCCCAGGGGGCAATGGCTTTTGGGCTGTTACCGAACACCAGTGCCACCAAGCCCGCGTTGGCCAGCCGTTCGGCGTGATATCCGGCCTGCCCGAAATGGTGCGAACGAAACACCGCCGCAGCCGCGACACCGCTCTCCCTGGCAAGCGCCCTCAGCTCGGAAAGCGCGAGATCGATCGCCGGGTAGGCAAAACCGCCTGCGGCATCGATGCGCACGGCGGCATTTTGCCGCTCCGTCACGGCGGGAATGGCCCTGCCGTCGACTTTTCCCGATGCGGACTGGGCGGCATAGGAGGGCACCCGGGAGAGTCCGTGTCCCTGTTGGCCATCCATTTCGGCCGACACCAGGGCTTTCGCGACAGAAAGTGCATTCCTTTCGCTGGTTGCGTGATTTAGCAGGATCGCGACCACCAGGCTTTGTGCATCTGCCGGCGAGAGCACGACTTCGCTCATGGTGTAGCCGCGGGAGGTATTGTTTGGTTGTCCGCTGTCATTGAGCGATTTCCGGCATCGAATTGTGTTCTGGCGGCAAACCGCGCCGGCATGGGTTTCAGCATACTACAGGTGTTATCCGATTACTTTTTCAATTCAAGTTCGTAGTGCTGAGCGGTGGTTATTGCAGGTTCCGGCCTATCGGCCGGAACCTGTGATCAATGAACCCGAGGCATCTCATGAAAACAACCGTTGACGAACAGGAGACGGGGCGCCGCTTTCAACGGCGCATCGAAGATCAGTGAGAGATCAGTATCGGGCCCTTCGCCTTTTTCAGCACGCTGCTGGTGACTCCACCGACGAATGACTGGCGGAACTTGCTGTGTTCATAGGCACCCATCACCAACAGTCCGGGCTTGGCCTGATCAAGGAACTTCAATATTCGATCGGCGACAGATTTACCACCGCGTTTCAGATGTACCCGCTCAGTCTTGATACCGTGCCGGTGCAGGGCGGTTTCCACATCCATCTCCGGCAGTGCCAACCCGGCGTCCCCGTCTTCGACCGTAACAACCGTGACGAGGCTTTTGGTTTTCAGAATCTGCATGGCATCCGCCAATGCGCGCGATGAAGCTCGCTTTCCGTCCCATGCAAGCACCGCGTGTTCGTTGAAGGTTTTCATATCGAACTCGCGGGGAACCAGCAGCACCGGCCGGCCACTGATCATGGCAATCGTATCCGGATGCAGTTCGATTTGATCTTGGTCATGAACCGCATCGTAGCGGCCGATGATGGTCAAATCATAGAGACGGGAATATTTCGCCACCGTCACATCGCTATCGCCGCGTTTTGCGATCCAGTGAATTTTGTCAGCGGCCGGGTTGTCCGCCACCCGTTGTTCGAACTGGTTTTTGATCGCTTTGCTGGCCTTGGCGCGCGCCTTTTTGATGCTCTCCCGAATCTCATCCGGTATCCAGCTGCTTACGTTCTGATTGATCGGTGCGAAGTTATGGGCCAGCAAGCCGGTCAGGTGCGCGTCATACTTATCTCGAAGAAACAAAGCGAAATCGAGCGCGGCCTTGGAGGAATCAGTGCCACTGTATGTGACGAGAAGATTTTTAATTGCCATGTCTGTCTGTTCTCTTTTGGTGGTCCAATGAATCACCCCCTATTATGGTCGCAATACGATCTTCGGTGCGGCCGCCTTGCCTTCGTGAATTTCACGAAACGCTTGCGCACCCTCGGAGAGGGGACGGGCCTCCACCCAATCTAATGGACCCAGTGAGCCGTTGTAAAGGGCCTGAATGGCAGCGCGCAGATCGACTGCACTGTATGTGTAGTTACCGAGGAAACTGATCTCCTCCAGCGTGATTCGGCGAGTGTCCAGTCCCGGGTCGTTATCCTGCAGGCCGACATGGGAGATGACCCCGCCGGCTTTTACGAAAGCACAGGAAGCGGCGCGTGTTCGTCCACTGCCTACCGCGTCGATTACCAGATCAAAACTGTTGTATTCCGGCAGGTCGTTACCCAATGGATCGTATACGCTGCAGCACCCGAGTTGTTCCGCTGTGTGGCGCCGCAGCGGATTAGTGTCGCCAAGATGCACATCGATGCAACCCTTTCCACTCAACATCAATGCCGCGAAGGCGCCGATCGAACCACCACCCAGCACCAATGCCCGAGATTCGGATAGCGGGCGGTACAGCGCCCGCTCCGCCAGATAGATGGCATGCAGTGAAGTGGCCGCCGGTTCGGCCAGACTGGCGATCACCGGGTCCATATCCTGGGGCATCTCTAACAGATTGCGCTCCGGTATCGTGACATACTGAGCGAATGCTCCCGCCAGCCGCATGCCGATCAGCTCCCGTGATGAGCATAAATTGGAGCGTCCACCCTGGCAGTGGTCGCAATTACCACAAGTCAACAGCGGGTTGAGCACGACCCGTCTGCCTTGTCGCGTGCCGTTCTGCACGATGCCGACCGCCTCGTGCCCCAGAATCAATGGGGGGATCCGGCGTGCGTCCTTGCCATGGTAGGCATGCATGTCGGAGCCACAGATGCCCACCGCCTCCAGCTTGATCAGTGCTTCGCCGGGGGCGGGTACCGGATTGGGTTCGTCACGGTATTGCACTTCGAGTGTGTCTGTGTAGACGAGGGCTTTCATGGAATTTCGTTATACCTATTTTGCGGTGAAACCACCGTCCAGATAGATCACCTGGCCGGTGATGTAGGCAGATGCCGGCGAAGCAAGGAACTGCGTCAAACCATCCAGGTCTGACAGCTCGCCATTGCGTCCGATCGCGGTTTGGGAGGCAAGCTTATTCAGCAGTTCCCCGTTCTCGTAAACCGGCGCTGTCAGCTCGGTTGGAAAGAATCCGGGGGCTATCGCATTGCAGGTGATGCCGTATCGCGACCAAGCCTCCGCCATGGCACGCGTTAACTGGGAGACGCCGCCCTTTGACGCCCCATACGGGATACTGTTGGAAAAGGCGCGTCTGGATTGCAGGGAAGCGATGTTGATGATCCGGCCCCAGTTTCGTTTCCGCATCCCCGGCACCAGTTCTCGCGCCAGAAAGAACGGAGTGGCCAAATTGAGATTGAGGGTGCTATCCCAGCTCTCCAGCGTAATCGCTTCAGGTGGTTGGCGAAGATTTACACCCGCTGCATTGATCAGGATGTCGATCGGTCCGAAAGGGATTGCCGCGCGCGCGGCTGTTTCCGGTAAACAGCCGCGGTCAGCGAGATCGGCGGGGAGCGCCGCAGCGCTGCCGTTCAATGCCTCGATATCGGCAATGGTCTGATGCAACTGTGCCTCACGGCGCCCCACCAGCACCACCGACGCGCCGGCTTGCGCCAAGGCCAGCGCCTGGCGTCGACCGATACCGGAGGTGCCACCAGTTACCAGTGCCGTTTTTCCGGCCAAACTGAACAGCTCGCTCATCGGTGCGTCTACCACACCGTCACGCTGTCCCGGATAGGTCGAACGCTTCGTTCGGGAAATATTTTTTCAATCGGATATCCGCCGTGCGCGCATGTCCTTCCATGCCTTCCAGACGTGAAATCCGCGCGGTTGCCAGGGCGACGGGCTTGGAGCCTTCACGTGTCGCCCGTTGCCAGGTAACGATCTTCATGTATTTATGAACTGATAGACCACCCGTGTATTTAGCTGCTCCAGATGTGGGCAGGACGTGATTGGTTCCCGATGCTTTATCGCCAAAGGCAACCGTGGTTTCCTCTCCCAGGAACAAAGAGCCATAGCATTTTAGCCGCGCCAGCCACCAGTCCAGATCCTCGGCCTGAACAGTCAGGTGTTCGGGTGCGTACTCATCAGAGGTTTGTGCCATTTCCTCGCGGGAACCACAAACAATCACCTCTGCGTAGTCACGCCAGGCCGCGGTCGCATTATCCCGGTTGACTTTCGGCAGATCATCGATGTGCTGCGGCACCAATTCCATGACCTTTTCGGCCAGAGCCCGATCATCGGTGACCAGCCATACCGGAGAGTTATAACCATGTTCAGCCTGGCCCACTAGATCACATGCCACAACATCTGGATCAGCGGTTTTGTCCGCCAGAATCAGGCTGTCGGTCGGTCCGGCGAACATATCGATGCCCACTCGCCCAAAAAGTATGCGCTTGGCTTCCGCGACGAACTGATTACCCGGACCTACCAGGATATCCGATTGTGGCAAACCAAACAGGCCAAAGGCCATAGAGGCAACGCCCTGTACGCCTCCCATGGCGAGAATCGAATCAGCGCCGCACAAATCCGCCGTATAGATAATGGCCGGGGCGATACCCACTTCGGGCCTGGGCGGAGAACAAACCGCGATGTGTTCGCAACCTGCAACCTTGGCCGTGGTTACGGTCATTATGGCGGAAGCAATGTGGCTGTATCGACCACCGGGTACGTAACATCCGGCCGCATTGCAGGGAATACTCTTCTGCCCTGCTATCAGTCCGGGCACAACCTCGATTTCAACATCGACCAGCGTCTTCATCTGCGCCTCGGCAAAACGACGTACGTTATCATGCGCAAACCGGATATCATCCTTGAGTTTTTGTGGCACCATCGATGCAGCATGAGAGATTTCCTCTTTATTCAGAAGAATATTGCCCTCATAGCGGTCGAACTTTGCCGCATAACTCTTTGCAGCCTCTTCACCACCATTTTCTATATCGTCGAGTATCGACTGCACGGTTTCACGCACATCTCCCGCATCGGTGGTTGAGGTCTTGATAGCTTTCTTTAGATATTCGCGAGACATATCTGGCTCCAATTTGTATACGGTTGGTAATAACGTTTTAAAAGTTTTTTAGCTTGCGCCTAAGTAAAGCAATGCAAGCGCTTATATTAAGCAGTAAAAGTGGCGCCCCGATGGTAGTTATGATCGAACATCAACACTCTTTGGAATCAACTTTCTGATAAGCGCAGGATATGCACCGAGCATTTTGCATATCGCATAATTCGGGCCGCAGTAGAGCCGAGGAAAAAGTCACTCAGTCCCGGATGATGGGCGCCGCAAATAATACAATCTGCGCCGATTTTATTGGCATAGTCGGTCACTGTTCGTCCCGCATGCCCTTCCAGCACGACAGGCTGGATGTCACCAATATCGCCAACTCGGCTCATGATGCTTTCCTTCGCTGTTTCTGCAATTTCGTCCTTATCGATATCGCCAGCGTACACCCTGGAAAAAGCCGGTACATGGTCTATGACGTGGGCCGCAATGATTTCGACATCACCTGATCCAAGACGACGTGCCAGTTCTACTGCTCGTTTTCCATAGCCCTGGTCCAGCGCCAAGGCAATTAGGATTTTCTTATACATATTCCTGGCACACCTTATTTGTAAATATCAGGTAAAAATGTGGTGGAAATATCCGGGAGGTAACCGATTAACAGCACCACGATGAACATACACAAAACAAACGGGACAGCCTTAGCTGCTATTTTAAGAATCGACTCACCCGTTATCCCAGACACTACAAAGAGGTTCAATCCCAGCGGTGGAGTAATGAAGCCCACACCAAGGGCAGTGATCATCATGATGCAGAACTGAATCTCATTCATGCCAATCTCTTGTGCCAAAGGCAGAAGAATCGGAGCCAGAATTACGATATTTGGCGTGGTCTCCATTACGCAGCCTGCCGCGACAAGAATGGCAATCATCAAGATGATCAGCATCCAGGGCTCATTGGTGATGCCGGTAACCGAAGCCACAAAACCTTGCGGCACACCCATGATGGCCAAAGCCTCTGCGAGTGGAGCAGAGAAGGCGATGATCGGCAGGATCACCCCGTTCACTTTTGCAGAGCTAACAAGCATTGCTGGAAAGTCTGCGAAAGATAAGGTACGTAAGATAAAACCCATGACAATGGTGACAACGACTGCAGTTGCACCAGCCTCAGTAGGTGTTAGCTTTCCCGAAAATATACCGTAGAAGATGATGCCCGGCACAATAAACGCATACCAGCCTGATTTCAGCGATTTGCCTAGGTTGGCCAACCACTCACCCAGGGTCATTTGACCGCCGCCCTCGTACTTGTAGATTCGATTGACGATGAGGTTGGTGATCAACAGAGCGAGCAGAATTGCAAGTCCTGGGATCAACGCTGCCAGAAACAACGTGGAAGCCGAAATACCCAAAACAAGACCGATGATGATATAGGCAATTGAAGGCGGGATGAGAATGCCTGTGCACGCACCCGCTGCAACCAGAGCGCAGGCGTAGGGCCGCGGATAACCACTTTCCACCAGGCGTGCAATCGTCATTCGGCCGACCGCTGCAGCCCCTGCTGCATCCGAGCCTGAAATCGCTGCGAACATGCCGCACACCAGGACTGTGGCAGAACCAAAACCACCCTTGGTAAAGCAGGTTAATGCCTCGGCGACATCGAGAAATTTTTTGGAAAGCCCGGTTCGGACCAGCACGTCTCCGGTCAGGATGAACAGTGGAACGGCAGTCAGCGCGAACGCGTCAATCCCGGTGAAGAGCTTCTCGCCCACAAGACTGAGCGGTAAATCTCCGGACATGACCAGCATGGTGATCGCGGAGGTTCCGATAGCCGCCCAGACGGGCACGGCCAAAGCGATCATTATTACAAACATGATTACCGGCAGATAGAAAGCCCAACCGAGTTCTACAGAATGCTGCATTGTTTGCCAAAGCATCGTCGTAGGCCCTCAATCAAACAGTTTGTCACCTTCGAAAACAGGTTGACCCGTTCGAAGGCTGTGGATATCGTGACGAAGCGATTGCAATAGACGCCAGATCATCAGAGCAAATCCCAAAGGTACTGCCATTAAAAACCACACCTTCGAGATGCGAAGACCGTCAGTTACTGAACCGAATTTTGCCGAGACTAATACCGATTCAAATGACCAATAGACGGCGATGATAGCCACGCCGAACATGACCAGATCACCAAAGATATAGAGGAGTGCTTTAAGTTTGGGGCTAAGATAATGCATGATCACATCGATACGAATGTGAGCACGCTCTTTAACTGCTGCCGCAGCCCCGATCCAGGCAAGGTAAATAAACGAGTACCGTACGATTTCTTCGCCCCAAATCGACGAGTATGAGAATATCTCGCGCCGGAGTACTTCAACAGCCATTGTGGCGACGAGCATGACGTAGAAAACCAGTAGCAACCACCGCTCACCGTTGCGATCAAACTTGCGCAAAATATTCATTTGTACGGTA
>JAGRGP010000078.1 GCA_020445415.1 Gammaproteobacteria bacterium
CGATGCGGTTCATGGCAATGGCCAGGGTGGTATGGGCTTCCCAGGAGATGGACCCGAAAGACATGGCGCCCGTGGCGAAGCGCTTGACGATTTCCTTTGCCGGCTCGACTTCTTCCAGTGGAACCGGCTGGTCTGCCCAGTTAAATTCAAACAAGCCCCTGAAAGTAAGCAACCGCTCGTCCTGTTCGTTAATTGCCCGGGCAAACTCCTGGTAACTGTTCCAGTCATTGCCGCGGGCAGCATGCTGGATTTTTGCAATGGTGTGAGGTGTCCAGGCATGATCTTCACCACGCAGCCGGTACGCGTAGTCCCCACCCACGTCGAGATGCTTAAGGTAGATCAAGTTGTCGCCATAAGCATTCTTGTGCCAGCGCAGCGTTTCCTCCGCGATGTGTAGAAGTCCAGCGCCTTCCACCATACTGGCAGTACCTGTGAAGTATTTATCCACGAAAGGTGTCGCTAATCCCACCGCATCGAAGATCTGGGCACCACAATAGGACTGATAGGTGGAAATGCCCATCTTGGACATTACTTTCTTTAGCCCCTTGCCGATCGCCTTTATATAGCGCCGTTGCGCTTCGTCCGGCGAAAGATCCTCGGGAAGCTGGCTCAAGAGCGACTGTACCGTATCGAAGGCAATATAGGGGTTGACCGCCTCCGCGCCATAACCTGCCAACACGGCAAAATGGTGCACTTCCAGTGCGGCGCCGGTCTCGACAACCAGGCCGGATTCGGTTCGAAGCCCTTTTCTTATCAGGTAGTGATGAACCGCGGACGTCGCCAATAACGCCGGGATGGCAACATGATCCGCATCCATCTTTCGGTCTGAAAGGATCAATATATTGTAATCCTCCCTGACCGCCTTTTCCGCTTGATGGCAAAGTGCTTCCAGGGCGGCCTCCATGCCCGCCGCACCTTGTTCCACGGGATAACAGATCGTGAGTGTCTTGGTACGAAACGCGCCTTGGGTGCTGTCTTCGATATCTCGGATCCGCTCGAGATCAGTGTTGGTCAACACCGGCTGTTTCACCTCAAGCCGCATATCCGGACCACCGTCATTTAGACCCAGCAAATTGGGCCTGGGGCCGATCAGCGAAACGAGGGACATTACGATCTCTTCCCGAATCGGATCGATGGGAGGATTGGTCACCTGGGCAAAATTTTGCTTGAAATAGGTAGACAGATGCTTAGATCTTCGCGAAAGCACCGAAGGTGGATTATCCGCACCCATTGAGCCTGTGCCCTCCTGACCGGTGAGCACCATGGGTGTCAACAGGAACTTCAGGTCTTCCTGGGTATACCCAAAGGCCTGTTGGGAGTCTCTCAGGGTATCCGGGTCGGGTGACATTGCCCCCACTACCGTGGGCAGATGGTCGAGGTAAATCTGAGTCTCGTTCAACCAAGCCTGATAAGGCTTGGCGGTTGCCAACTGTTCTTTAAGCTCAGCATCGTCGATAATCCTGCCCTGCTCCATATCAATCAGGAACATCTTACCGGGCTGCAGCCGCCACTTCTTGATGATCCGCTCCTCAGGTATATCCAGCACTCCCATTTCCGAGGCCATGACCACCAGATCATCGTCGGTAATCAGGTAACGAGCAGGACGCAGGCCATTACGATCAAGGGTTGCACCAATTTGACGGCCGTCGGTGAATGCCACGGCCGCCGGCCCATCCCAGGGCTCCATTAACGCAGCGTGATACTCGTAGAAGGCGCGGCGCTTGCTGTCCATGAGAGGATTACCGGACCAAGCCTCCGGGATCATCATCATCATGGCATGAACAAGTGAATAACCCCCCATCACCAACAGTTCCAGGGCATTGTCGAATGACGCGGAATCGGACTGCCCCTCATAGGTCAGCGGCCAGATCTTGCCCAGGTCTTCCCCTAAAACCTCGGAAGCCATTGACCCCCGCCGGGCCACCATCCAATTGATATTTCCCCGTAGGGTATTGATCTCCCCGTTGTGCGCAATCATGCGGAACGGGTGGGCCAAATCCCAAGTCGGAAAGGTATTGGTGGAAAAACGCTGATGCACCAATGCCAATGCCGAAACAACACGCTCATCGAGCAAATCCGGGTAGTATTCCCCTACCTGCCCTGCGAGCAGCATGCCCTTGTAGGTAAGCACCCGAGACGAAAACGAGACGGCATAAAAACTGTGATCCGGAATCTTAGATTTATAAACTTCAAATGCAATCTGCTTTCTGATCACAAACAGCTTGCGCTCGAACGCATCCTGATCGGGACAAGCCTCTCCGCGACCAATAAAGACCTGGCGAATGGCCGGTTCGGTGGGCCGCACGCTCTCACCCAACCCGGCGTTGTTGACGGGAACAACCCGCCAGCCGAGGATGCGCTGACCCTCACCCTCAATGTAACGCTCGACAATGGATTCCATTTCCTCACGCGCCGCGTCATTTTGGGGCAAGAACAACATTCCAACCGCATAGTCACCCACTTTAGGCAACTCGAACGGCAGCACTGCACGAAAAAACCCATCGGGTATCTGTAGCAGTATCCCGGCACCATCCCCTGCCTTAGGATCGGCACCCACAGCCCCCCGGTGAGTCAGGCGGTCCAGCAAGCTCAGGCCCTGATCAATTATCCGATGACTCTTACGACCCTTGATATCCGCCACGAAACCCACGCCGCATGCATCGTGTTCGTTCCTTGGATCGTACAAACCCTGTCTTGGTGGTGTCGCACGGTAGCTCATTGCATACCTCAAATGTATTTCGGTGATGGATAGACTCCTGTCCACACCCACCATCCTGTTACCTAAACCCGAACCTGGACTGGAGATCTCCCGCCGGTTGGCGCGCCGCCCTTCACCCTGCGAAAAACGCATATAGGCTAGCTGGCCGAACCGCGTAGGATACTTGAGATTGCCCGAGAGGCCAACACTTCAAACCATGTTGAAGCACCTGAAGCAAGGCACCGGCCAAGCCCCCCTAAATATCGCCCTCCAGAATCTTGGCACGATAATAGGCTAAACGTAAATATCTACAAATATAACCACATTTTTACAGCTGTTGGTGACTGATAGTGGCACGTTAAGCTTACTTCATTGCCCTGGAGATAACGAGCGCCTTGGTAACGGCTGAGATTATACAGCGCTTGCAGATAGGGGCTTGTATAGCCCGGATAGCCGACCCTATCCCTGGGGCAACGTTGGACTTACTGGTCTCACTTGGCCCGAATGGCCTCCTGAATCGAGCCGAAAGTACGAGGCCAGGCTCCCTGACCAGAAAGACCCTGCGGCAGCTTGGCGAGCGCCTCGGTGGCCTCAGTGCGACTCGGGTAAACCCCAGATACCACCGAGAACCAGGGAGCCCCATTCCTCAGGGACCGAAAGGAGGCTACCGTCCCTCCCCGCAATTGGTGACGTCTGATAAATTGATCTATTCCTTTTTCGTCCCTTACCGCAATCAACTGCAGCGTATAGTGATCTGGCCGCTGTCTCAGTAGCCATGCCTCCGTTCGAATGCCCTCGTCGACAACAGGCGCAGGATCCTTCTTTTCTGAGTTCTTAGCGGCAATCCCACCTCTGGCCACCGGATTTGCCTCGGGTAGTTCGGACTTAGCCTTGCGACCTTGCTCGACTATCGGCGCCGCTGCCGGTACTCCAGGGTCAACCGTACTAATTTCAGCGGTATTTTTCTCCGCTGGTTTCGGTTGCGCTGAGGAAACCTTTGGAGCTTTTTCCGGGACCCTGTGAGTCATTGCCTCCTCGCCGGGTGAGGTCGGTTGCAAGGGTACAATCTCGGTGCGAGAAATGGTGGAGAAGATTGATTCGGTTTCCTGTTTCAACGGTTCTGAAACGGTATCCGTGTCCTCCGAATCGGAATGCTCTTGTTCATGATCCGTATCAACGGGCGGATTTTCAGCCTCTGCCGTAACAGCGCCCCCCTTAGGCAAACTCTCGAGTGGCGGTTCGTTTGTTGTAGGGATCTGCTCGGCAAGCAACGGATCCTCTTGCAATGGCTCAGCCGACTCCTCGGTCATACCCTCAAGTTCACTGGTCAATGCTTCGGGCCCACTGTCAGGCTCCGCCTCAACCTGTTCGGGCAATGCCAACGGCAGCGCACGTTCATTCGAGAAATCGGGCAACACCGGTTGCTCCGCTTCCATTACCTGGGGTTCGAAAAGGGAATTGATCTCATCCTGGAAGATCAAGGTGAACCCCATCAGTAATGCAAGCAGCACACTACCGATAATTACCGGCATGGGAATATCGGTAAGAAACATCAGCCGAGATGAGTCCATTTTTAGGGCTGACAACCCCTCACGCCCCAGCACCTCCTCCAACCGTTCTCTGATTTTCCCTGGCACTCCGCCGCTCTCGCTATAAAGTTTGTCTATCCATGAAGCCGGCCGGGGTTTCATCCCAGCCCCCCCGTTAAGGGCCAAAGCCTCTCTCACCATCTGTGCTGTCTGTTCTCGATTAAAAGGCAACAGCTCAAGGACTTGGATAAGCTGCGCTGGGCCCCGCAGTGGCTCGCTTTTAAAGTGGCCATCAATCAGGGCCGAAGCCGCCAGCACCAGTGCTATCCTACCCCCCTCGCGCACTGCCTGCACGTGCAGGTCGATGAGCGCCAACAACCCGTCTACCGGCAACAAATGGGCATCGTCTACCAAGATGACGGGCAAACGACCCGCTTGATGATAATCATCAAAACGGCGTACCAAGCTTGCGGGGTCATTAAAGTTTTCGCCCAAGGAACCGTAGCACTTCGCCAAGGCAGGATACAGCTGATCCGGCTGCATTAGTGGAGTCGCCTCTATCCGGCATACCTCCCATTCGTCGGGAGCAATTTCCCTAAGACGCGTCAACAGCGTACTCTTGCCAACCCCATCCGTCCCTCGTATCAGCGGGATCCGGTCGCTACTTCCTATTAGATGCCTTATCAGATCGAGACGTTGATTAAACTCTGGCGTGGAAATAAGCAGTTGCCTCATGCCCTGCCCAATTTCAGTACTTGCGGCGGGTTGGTCCTCAGAGTGCGCGCCCATATCCATCCAGCATACTGTTCAGGGCTTGCGGATCAAAATCATCGGTTACCACAGCATCGCCCAGACTTCGCATTAGCACTAGTCTAATCCGACCATTCTGGACCTTTTTATCGATCCCCATCAAGGAAAGAAAATCTGTGCGGCGCATCTGCCTAGGCGGCGTGGTGGGCAGACACGCCCGTTGAATTAACGCAATTATCCTTTTCTGCTCGGCCTCACCAAGCCAGCCTAGACGCCTCGAAAGTTCCCCTGCCATGCAGATACCGGCAGCCACGGCCTCACCATGTAGCCACTCGCCATACCCCATCCCAGTCTCGATTGCATGACCGAAGGTATGCCCCAGATTCAATAATGCCCGCTTCCCCTGTTCTGTTTCGTCAAGCGCTACCACCGATGCCTTGTCCCGGCATGACCGATCGATAGCGTAAACCAGCGCCTCTCGGTCTCGATCTAGCAGCCTCTCCATATTTCCCTCGAGCCAGCAGAAAAACTCACCGTCGTTGATCAACCCATATTTAATGATTTCGGCGAGCCCCGCGGAATATTGCCGGTCCTCCAGGGTATCCAGGCTCTGAATGTCTATGATCACACAACGTGGCTGGTAAAAGGCTCCAATCATGTTTTTTCCGGCTGGGTGGTTTACACCGGTCTTGCCACCTACCGAGGAATCGACTTGGGAGAGAAGCGTCGTCGGCGCTTGTACGAAGTTCACCCCACGCTGATAACAAGCGGCCGCGAAGCCCGCCATGTCTCCGACTACTCCCCCACCCAAAGCCAGAATCGTGCACTGCCGATTAAACCGCTCTTTCATCAGCGTATCGAAGATCAGATTCCATACTCCGAGTGTCTTGTTCTGCTCCCCATCCGGCAAGATCACCGATGCATGGCGAAACTTGGCAAGTGCCTTCAAAACCTGATCAAGATAAAGCGGTGCGACCATGTCATTAGTCACCACCAGCACCTGATTGGCCGGAATATGTTCGCGATATATATCTCCACGGCTGAGTAATCCGGACCCAATATAGATCGGGTAAGAACGGTCTCCCAATTCAACCTGCACGCTGTGAATATCGGAGAGCATGTTAGAAACGTCGCCTGCCTCGAGTTGCTAGGAGTATTGGGCAAATGATCTGCCGCGGGATATCATTCCTCATCAAGCCTGCGGACAATCTCTTTAGCTACGGCCTGGGCACTGCGGTTCTCGGTTGAAACGATCAAATCGGCCGTGGCGCGGTACAGCGGGTCGCGCTCACCCATCAGTGACTCAAGCGTCTCCAAGGGGTTTTCGGTCTGCAACAAAGGTCTGTTTTTATCCCTCATCGTACGCTCATATTGCTGCATCGGACTACACTCGAGGTAAATAACAAAGCCCCGGCTGGAGAGGTTTCTGCGATTCTCCGAATCCAGTACCACACCACCACCTGTAGCCAATACTTGCCCCTCCCGTTGTGTGAGATCATCTATGGCGGCCTTTTCCCGCTTGCGAAATCCTTCTTCCCCCTCGAAATCAAAAATGGTCGGGATATCCACACCGGTTCGGCGCTGAATTTCCCGATCGCTATCAGCGAATTCTAATCTGAGGAGTGAGGCAACCTGGCGGCCGATGGTGCTTTTTCCAGCCCCCATCGGACCAATCAGGAAAATATTTGTTTTAACACGACCCATAAATCCGCCAATCGTCCATCGGATCCCACATTCTTGGTTGAAACCTACACGCGGGTCAAGACAGAAAGATAGAAAAAAGGTCCGCTGTCAAACAGCGGACCCGATCTTAGGAAATTGTAATACGAGAATACTACGACAAATTCTGCAAGCCGGATTACTAACGTACGGTCAGGCTCTCCTTAACGATCCGGGGAGAGACAAAGATCAGCAGCTCGTTGTTTTGGTCAGTCTGAAATGTCGAGCGAAAGAAGAACCCTAGGTAAGGCAGGTCACCAAAGAAAGGCACCTTCTCTTTGTTTTCTGATCTTGTCCGTTCGAACACACCACCTAATACGATGGTTTCCCCGTTGTCAACCAACACCGAAGTTTCGATAGAGCGAGTATCCAACGGCGGCGTACCGAGCACCTCGCGCGAGAAATCCGGACTGTCTTTAGTTACCCTCAAGTCCATGATTATCCGGTCATCGGGCGTAATATTTGGCGTAACCTCCAGGCTCAATACCGCTTCCTTAAATTGCACCGTAGTCGCGCCACTGGAAGAAGCCTGCTGGTAGGGAATCTCAACACCCTGTTTTATAACCGCCTTATGCTTGTCCGACGTGATTAACCTGGGACTGGAAATCACCTCTCCACGCCCTTCTTCCTGCATGGCGGTAAGTTCCAACTGCAGTAGGTAGGAACCGACCTTACCAATCAACAAGTTCACTCCGCTGGTGGCGGCGGCTGCGGGAAGATTCACCATGAGATTCTCCTTGGTGCCTTCGGAGATTCCTGCGCCCACGTCCATGAAGGAGCCTGTATCAAGGCCACCGGTTCCGTTTATGTGGCCAGGAACTCCACCGGCTACCAGCGTCTCATTTCTATTGAAACTGTTCGAGCGATTAAAGCCGAGCCGTACACCGATATCTTTAGTGAAATCGTTGTTTGCGATTACAACCCTGGACTCGATCATGACTTGGCGTATCGGGATATCCAGTTTTTGTACCAACCGCCGAATATCCTCCAGCTTGGTTGCGGTATCTCTGACCAGCAATGTGTTGGTCCGGGGGTCAACGGTAACGTTGCCTCGTCCCGGAGTCAGCAACTCGTTTCCCTTGCTCTTGAGAAGGTTCTGAATATCCTGAGCCTTCGCATAGTTTATCTGCACATACTCGGTGCGCAGCGGAGCAAGTTCCTCGATCTGCTTCATCGATTCTAATTCAAGCTTTTCTCGTGCCGCGATTTCTTCGGTTGGCGCAATCATTATGACGTTTCCGTTTTTGCGCATTGAGAGTCCGCGGGCTTTCAATATGATATCCAACGCCTGATCCCAAGGAACGTTTTGCAGGCGCAAGGTAATCTGGCCGCGTACGGTGTCACTGGTCACCAGATTCAAGCCCGTGAAATCTGCCAGCAACTGCAATACCGAACGTACGGGAATATCCTGAAAGTTCAATGATAACCGTTCTCCGGTAAAGACCTCGCGTTTGCGTTCAATCTCCTCTTTTTCGGCTTTGCTCAGAGGTCTGAACTCAACCGTGAGCACGCCGTCTGCCTGAAAGGCTAGATGATCGTATTCGCCGCTCGTCTCTATGGCTACATGGACATTCGAACCCCTGGTCGCGACTTCCACGGTCTTAACCGGTGTGGCAAAATCTCCCACATCGTACTTTCGCGCAAAGCGTTCGGGTAGTGCCGTATCTAAGATGTCGAGAACCACTTGCCCGCCTTGCTGCCTCATGTCGATTACCGCAGCTTGATCGGTCAGCTCCAAAATCACTCTGCCCTCACCGCCATCACCACGTCGGAAATCCACACCTTCTATACTACTTCTCTTCCGCGCAGCAACTTTCGACCTTGATTTTGGTGCTGCAATGGCACTTGCTTGTGCGACGTCCGATGCACTCGCGGTTCCGCCGCCAATATTGATTAGCAACTGATTTCCATAAACTTTAACGTCACTAGTTCCCTTAGAGACAAGATTTACGACAACTCTAGTACGGTTTCCTGCCTCGATAGCCGTAACGCTTTGCGCCAGTCCAACCCCGATATCCCGGGTTTTGTGATCCAAGCTACTGGACATCCCGAACAGGTCGATCGCAATGCGCGGTGGGTTGTCGGTAGTAAACACGTTAGGATCACCGGAAATCGGCTGTTCCGCTGTGAGCGTGATCTGTACACTATTGCCGGGTAGTGCAGAAAATTCAATATTTTTGAGCGTATTACCCGCAGTTTGCGCATTTACCATTACCGCAAATAACGCAAGCACCCCAAAAACAGTTAGCGGTGAGATTACCCCCCAAAATATGCTTTTACCAAACACACGCTGACCCCTCGTTCCGGACACAAATGGCTTCTCCATCTCTTTAGTCACCCCTGATGCTTGCTATTCTTTTAACGCCAGAGAGGCCTGCCGCTCGCGGTAGCCGCCCTGTCCGTTAGGAACGATTTCTGTAAGTTCGATGTCGTTTTCGTCGATGCGGGTTATCTGCCCATGATTACGCCCCATGTAGTTTCCCGCCTTGACCCGATAAATGGTCTGGTCTTGAGTCCTAACCAAGGCCCACATGGTCCCTGACTGTTCCAACGTCCCCACCATCCGCATCGAATCGAGTGAGTAGCTCTCCAGCTCCTCCCGGCGCCTATTTGGATCTGGCGATAACCCGTCCGCGTCGGCAGTCTCGGCTTTTTCATGCTCTTGTGGAACCGGTCGAAAGGGATTGCGACGCTGCTCCGCGTTATAGACGAAAGTTTCAATTTGCTTGATCTCGGGAAGCGGCTCGATATCACCAGCCTTGCGAGCCTTTACCTCAGCGATAAAGCTGTGCAAATCACTCATGTCGCGGCTAGCACAACCTACGAGCAACGCACCAACCAGCGACAACAGCAGCGATCGCTGCGCCACGGTAGACGACTTGCGTTTCACTTGCCCCCCTCCTCATCGAGATAACGGTAAGTTTTGGCAACCGCATCCATCACCAGCCCCCCCCCTCTCGGGGAAATTTGAATGTTATGGATGGTGACAATTCGCGGTAACGAAGCTAGGCCGCTGACGAAATTGCCAAACTGATGATAGTCGCCAGTAACTCTGATGTTGATCGGTAGTTCTGCATAGAATTCTTTGCGATTTTCACCCAGCGGATCAAACAGCTCGAACTCCAGGCCGGCGGCAAGGCCAGTCTGAGATACATCGACCAATAATTCGGCGACTTCAGTTTTGTCAGGTAACTGCCTGAGCATAGCGCCAAGCGACTGCTTCATTTCTTCCAGCTGTTTTTTATAACGCTCTAAATTGACTGCCTTGGCTTGCTTTTCCTCAAACTTAACACGCAGTTGCCGCTCCTGCTCTTCTACTTGGCGTAACTGCAATATTTGGTCCTCGGTATCAAAATAGTACCAGCCGACACCAAGCCCTACACAGAGAATAACGATCAGCGCGCCTTTTATTAATCCAGGCCAGTCGCCGATGTTATTCAGATCGAGTTCATTGAGTTCCTGAAGATTCACGCTGCAACCCCTTCGGCTTTATATATTCGATTTGCCCTATTTAGACTTGGCCACTTTCTTCGACTTGGATCTGGCCAACTGGTCCTCCTCGGAAAGTGCCGTCGATTGACTGGCTACAAGCGTAAAATGGCTCAATCCCGTACCGGTTTCATTTTTATTCGTGATTACCTGCAACAACGGTTTCGCCAGCCACTCCGAAGCATCGATGTTGCGCATGTAGGACGAGACCCTCGCGTTGGATTGTGCACGCCCGGCCAACGTCAATTGCGTACCGGATTGTCCCAGCTTTTCCAGATAGGCGCCTTCAGGAACGGTCTTAACCAGTTCGTCAAATAAATGAACAACCAGCGGTCTGCTCCCTTGTAGTTCCTGAATGACCTCCATCCGCGCGATAAGCTTTGCTTTCGTTTTCTCGAGATTCTCTATTTGCTTTATCTTCACATCCATTTCCGCGATTTCTCGATTCAGAAGCGCATTTCGCTGGTTCTGAAACGCCATCATCGACTCGATGTAAAAGTGTGTTACGCCACAACCCGTGGCAACGACGAGAATGGCCCCCAGTATCGACAACCCAAAATCCCGCTGTCGCTTCTTGCGCTGAGTCTCTCGCCATGGAAGCAGATTGATGCGTGCCATATCAGTCGAAACTCCTCAGTGCCAGTCCGCAGGCGATCATCAGCGCCGGTGCATCATTGCTGAGACTCTGCGGTTTCACATTTGATGAAACGGACATATTCGCAAACGGATTAGCCACGATCGTTGGCGTGCTCATCCGCTCTTCTATCAACTCGTCTACGCCCTGAATCGACGCGCTCCCTCCCGCCAAAACAATAACATCGACGCTGTTAAAGGCACTCGAGGAAAAAAAGAACTGCAGTGCTCTACTAACCTGTTGAGCCATAGCTTCCTTGAATGGATCAAGTACATCGGTAATGTAGTTATCTGGCAGGCCTCCCTGTCGTTTGGCCATACCTGCTTCATCATGAGACAGGCCGTAACGGCGCTGTATCTCTTCGGTTAACTGCCTGCCGCCAAAATTCTGCTCCCGTGTATAAATGATCTTTCCATTGTGGAGTACGTTGAGAGTAGTGATAGTGGCACCAATATCCGCTATCGCGATGGTCTGTCCATCGCCCTGATCAGGCAATTGATCCACAATCTGCGAGAAGGCATTCTCCATCGCATAGGCCTCTACATCGACCACCGCAGCGCTAAGACCCGCCATTTCCAAGGCGGCAACCCTATCATCCACGTTTTCGCTGCGCGATGCGGCAAGCAGAACATCAACCATTTCTGGATTTTTCTCCGATGCCCCCAGTATCTCAAAATCGAGATTCACTTCTTCCAAGGGGTAAGGGATATATTGATCAGCTTCCAGCTGAATTTGACTTTCCATTTCCTTATTGGAAAGTGAAGCGGGCATCGTGATGGTTTTGGTGATTACCGCAGACCCAGAGACCGCTACTACCGCCTGGCGCGCCTTGGTTCCAGAACGCTTTACGACATTCTTAATTGCCTGGCCTACGGCATCGACGTCTGCAATGTTCTTTTCTACCACTGCATTTGCCGGTAATGGCTCTACCGCGTAAGATTCCACCTGATATCGCGTACCCGCCCTTCCAGTGGACATACTCAGCTCCAACAATTTTACCGCTGTTGAGCTTACGTCCATCCCGAGCATTGCCTGCTTCTTGGAGCGAAAAGGGAACATCTTGTTTCCTTATATACGTGTCAACTTGATAGAAGAGTTTTCTTCCGGGAACTTAAATAAATACTTTCAATTAGATCACTTAACTTCTAATGAGTAAACAAAACCCAATTGAAAGAACCTGTTCACAACCTGTGGTGAATAAATTCATTCGTACACAGCTTTTGCTTGTGTATCGACACCTCCCGCTGATAATTTAGCGGCGTATTCATACAGGTAACGTGAACTGGCGCATGAAGTGGTTAATGACATTCCTCAAGTTCCTATCCGGAACTCTTTTTACCCTCGCCCTGCTTGGATTAACGGCTGTAGTAGGCGCGTACTATTATTTTGCCCCCGTACTACCCTCACCCGAGAGCCTGCGTGACGTACAGTTTCAGGTTCCACTTCGCGTTTATTCCCACGACAGGCTACTTATAGCCGAGTTTGGGGAGAAAAGACGTATCCCATTGAAATATAAAGAATTTCCACAACAGCTTGTGCAAGCATTCCTTGCCGCTGAAGACAATCGATTCTTTCAACATCCTGGCGTGGACTACCAGGGCATCCTTCGCGCGGCAATACAGTTGGCAATGACCGGCGAAAAAAAGCAGGGTGGAAGCACTATTACCATGCAGGTTGCGAGAAATTTTTTTCTTAGCCCAGAAAAAACCTATACACGAAAACTAATTGAAATACTCTTAGCGTTTAAGATCGAGAGCTCGTTCACTAAGGAAGAAATTCTAGAGTTGTATCTGAATAAGATCTATTTGGGACATCGCGCCTACGGAGTAGGCGCAGCCGCGCAAGTCTACTACGGCAAAACTGTCGACCAGTTGGATTTATCCCAGATAGCGATGATTGCCGGGCTACCAAAGGCACCATCAAAGTACAATCCGATAACAGATCCGGCAAGAGCCTTGGAACGCCGCGACTATGTCCTAGGCCAGATGAGAAAGCTCGATTATATCTCTCTCGATGACTATAAAGGCGCCCTCTCCTCGCCGGTAAGCGCCAGCCTGCACTACGCCAATATCGACGTGGAGGCACCCTATGTGGCCGAAATGGTCAGATCGGAACTCTTCGAAGAGTATGGGGAAAACATCTACACCGATGGATTGTCGGTCTATACAACCATCGATAGTCATCGGCAGTCCGCTGCCAACAGAGCATTGCGTTTTGCCCTGCAGGAATACGATCAACGCCATGGATATCGCGGAGCGGAACAAGAACTGGATATTACGAATGCCACATCGCTTGAGGCACTGGATACACTACTTGGGAAGTATGTCACGGTGGGGGACCTTCGCCCGGCTATCGTAACGGCTATCGAAGAAAAGTCGGCGGAAATTTATCTCGGTAATGGCAATAAAAGTAAACTTGGGTGGGAGGGTCTCAGGTGGGCCCATCGATATAAGAGTGAAGACTATCGGGGCTTGGCACCCAAGAAAGCCAGTGAAATAGTTAAACCCGGCGATCTTATTCGTGTAGTCGAAGAAAAGAACGACAACAACACTATCTTACGCCTGGCACAAATACCTAAGATCGAGGGCGCCCTTGTCTCTCTAGATCCGAACGATGGAGCTGTGACAGCACTGGTGGGTGGTTATGATTTCTTTCAGAGCAAGTTTAACCGCGCCATCCAAGCCGAACGCCAGCCTGGTTCAGGTTTTAAGGCATTTATCTATTCCGCAGCGCTGGAGGCAGGATTCACCCCCGCCAGTCTCATTAACGACGCACCCGTGGTGTTTAACGATCCAAGCCTAGAGGGGGCCTGGCGGCCAAAAAACTACAGCGGCAAGTTTTTTGGGCCCACACGATTACGCATGGCCCTCACCAAATCTCGTAATCTAGTCTCTATACGACTACTGCGGTCAATGGGTATTGAGCATGCCCTAAAGCACGTCAGCTTGTTTGGCTTTGATTCCGATAAACTGCCCCATAATCTATCGCTAGCACTGGGCAGTGGAATTGTAACCCCGTTACAGATGGCCTCGGCATATGCAATCCTTGCCAATGGTGGCTACCGGGTGGCTCCCTACTTCATCGAGAAGATTGAAGACAATCAACAGCGGATCGTTTTTCAGGCCGAACCGCCTCGTGTATGTGAAAATTGTCCCGACAGCCCACCGACCGAAACCACCACAACCCCAAATATTGACAACCCTAAGTGGGCGCCTCGAGTGATCAGCGCCGAGAATTACTACCTAATGAACTCTATGTTGAGAGATGTGGTCAACTATGGGACAGCTACCAAGGCGCGTATTCTTGGCCGTGGAGATATCGCCGGGAAGACCGGTACTACCAATGATCAGAAGGACGCTTGGTTCAATGGCTTTAATCGATCTCAAGTGGCAGTTGTTTGGGTTGGGTTTGATTCAGCGAAACCGCTGGGCAGAGGGGAGGTGGGCGGTAAGGCGGCACTCCCAGCCTGGATCGAGTATATGAAAGAGGCTCTTAAAGATACCAAGGAAATCCCTTTGGAGGCGCCCCCTGGAATCGTTACTATGCGCATTGATCCCAGGACTGGGAAAAGAGCAACTTCCAATCAGAAAGACGCGCTGTTCGAAGCTTTTTTCAAAGGCAACACCCCAACTGAGAGGGCGCTTTCGCCACCGATACTTACCGGGAATGGAGAAAAGGGCGCCCAGCGAGATGAGGACCCATTCTAAGTGCACAAGGGGCGGATGAAAGGCTTTCGCCGGCATATTGCCGAAGAAGCTGCACGTCTTATCGCCAACCAGGAATGTTCGGATTTTTTTACCGCCCGCCGCAAGGCAGCACAACGTTTTGGGTGCAGTAACAAAAGGCTACTTCCAGAAATCGGGGAAATCGATACGGCTTTGCGCGAATATCAACGCCTGTTTAAGCTTGATACTCAACCCAAGGCCCTTCAATACCTTCGCCAAATTGCCGTGGAAGCGATGGAGGATCTCCACCCATTCTCACCGCGTCTCACCGGCCCCGTGCTTAACGGCACGGCCGATTCCAATTCACCCATCCAACTGTATCTGTTCGTTGAATGCTTGGAAGATATCGTTGTGTATTTTATGGAAAGGCATATCCCCTATACCCAGGGAGAGATCAAACTGCGTTACCCAGATGGTGCTGAAAAGAGCCATCCATTGTTCGATTTTCGGGCAGGGGATGCTTCGCTCGAATTGATTATCCTCACCCCTGCAAGCCATTCAAACCCGCCGCTCAATTCACTGGAGGGCAAGCCGGATTCCGGCGCGACACTGAAGCAATTAAAATCGGCAATCGGCTATCGTTCATCCAGGGGAACATAATCACGCTTGTCATAACCCGTGTAAATTTGTCGGGGACGACCAATTCGCTGCTGGGGATCATCCATCATCTCCATCCAATGCGCCATCCAGCCTACGGTACGCGCGATTGCGAACATGACGGTAAACATACTGGTCGGGATATTCAACGCACGGTAGATAATACCTGAATAGAAATCGACATTAGGATAAAGCTTTCGTTCGACGAAGTATTCATCTTCCAATGCGACTTGCTCCAATCGCAATGCAAGTTCAAACATAGGATTGTTGCTGTCTGTCATGGACTCCAGGATCTCATGGCAAACCTTTCTGATAATAGTTGCCCGAGGATCATGGTTCTTGTAGACACGGTGACCAAATCCCATGAGGCGAAAGGGATCGTTCTTGTCTTTTGCTCGTGCCAAATACTCGTCTACCTTGGATACATCACCAATCTGGGTAAGCATATCAAGTACGGCCTCATTGGCACCTCCATGTGCCGGTCCCCAAAGGGAGGCAATGCCCGAAGCGATGCAGGCAAAAGGGTTAGCCTGCGAGCTACCAGATAGACGCACCGTCGAAGTGCTAGCGTTCTGTTCGTGGTCCGCGTGCAAAATAAACAACAGATTGATCGCCTTGACCGCCAGTTTTGAGGGGACATACTCCTCACAGGGTGTCGCAAACATCATGTGTAGGAAGTTCGCGCAATAGTCCAGGTCATTGCGCGGATAGATGAATGGCTCACCAATGTTGTGTTTGTAACTTGCCGCCGCAATTGTTGGCATCTTGGCAATTAGCCGATGGGCTGAAATCTCTCTGTGACGGGGATTATGTATATCTAGCGAATCATGGTAAAACGCGGAGAGTGAACCTACCACCCCTACCATGACGGCCATTGGGTGGGCATTGAAGTGGAAGCCATCAAAAAAGCTCTTAACGGTTTCCTTAATCATTGAATGGTAGCGTATGATGTGCTCGAATTCGCCCAGCTGATCTTTACTCGGCAATTCGCCATAAAGAAGCAGATAAGCAACTTCCAGAAAATCCGCCTTTTCCGCCAACTGCTCTATCGGATACCCTCGGTACCAAAGCTTACCGGCATTCCCATCGATGTAAGTAATGGCGCTACGACAACTCCCTGTTGCAACAAAACCGGGGTCGAAGGTAAAGATACCCATTTTGCTATAGAGTGATGTGATATCCATGACCTCAGGTCCAGCGGTTCCCTTCAGCAAGGGCAGCTCAACCGATTGCCCATTGGAGTTATTGGTCAATGTGATTGTTTTCTCAGTCATAGAATATTTCTCTGCACGCATAAGCCAATTTGGGGTAAGCGTTGTTTTATAACAGACGAAGAAACCCGTCACAAGAGGCCCGAATATATTTAGACGGACGTATGAATCTAAATAATGTCGCGAGTGGTAGCCGTTTTTGTAGGAAAGTAGCTGGACGCTTAGATGATCTCAAATCAAAAAGCCGGCTTGCTGCTTACTGCAGCAAGCCGGCTTTTCAACCACGTATGAGTTTAAACGCGAGTGAAAACCTAGGGCTCAAATAACTCATGAATTACGAACAAATGAAATTCCTTTTTCGATATTAGCCCTCAAACCAGGCAACATTGCATCGAAAAGCCCCTGCTCATACTCGCTCAATTGGCCCGCATCTAAGACTGCTTCGACACCCTGCCTCCCCAAGCGCACGGGTAACGCTAGAAACTGTGTAGGCTGCCCATCCACCTCTACAAAAGCACACTGTACGTTTTCATCTCCACCCAACGCCGCAACAAGCTTCAAGGTAAAACGCGCCCCAGCATCAGCCATCGAGAGGGTTGCAGACCCGCCACCAGCCTTGGCTTCAACCACCTCGGTACCCGCATTTTGTATGCGCGGAGTCAGGCTCTCCAACTCGTCCCGAGTAAATTCGACGCCAATCTGCGACAACAGCGGGATAATTGTATCTCCACTATGCCCGCCAATTACATTGATCTTCAAAGTCACAGGATCAAGCCCTTTCTTCTCGCCAACAAAGGTCTGCGATCGAATCACGTCAAGCATGGTTACCCCAAATACCTTGCGCCGATCGTAAACGCCTGCCTTACGTAAAGTTTCGGCAGCAATCGGAACCGTAGAGTTAACCGGGTTGGTAATGATAGCGTAGCAGGCGTTTGGGCACGCCTTCGCCCCAGCGGTTACTAAGTCCCTGACAATACCCGCATTCACATTAAAAAGATCGTCCCGGGTCATTCCAGGCTTGCGCGGAACCCCTGCGGGTATCACGACAACATCGCTTCCCGCTAGCGCAGATTCCAACTGATCGGCTCCATGTCCGCTAACATGGACATTAGTCGGTATATGACTCAAATCCGCTGCGACACCCGGTACGATCGGACTCACGTCATAAAGCGATAGCTGCGAACCGGCGGGCAGCGCATTCTTTAATAACAGGGAAAGAGGCTGGCCAATGCCTCCGGCGGCGCCAAGTACAGTTACCTTCATCGCAGTTTCCTCTGGTTGGGTTTAGGTTTATAGGGGAATAAAAATTATAAACCATAGATTTTACGGCGTTTCACTGAAACATTCCACGCCTCGAAAAGAAGAAAACCGCTATTCTAAAAAAGAAAGGCGCCACGAGGGCGCCTTAGCTTGAATACATACAAATCCAACTATAGTTGGGGATTCACCCCCTAGCGTAGCGCTTACGGAACTTATCCACCCGGCCAGCCGTATCCATGATTTTTTGTTTACCGGTAAAGAAAGGATGGCAGGCGGAACAAACCTCGACGTGCAGGTCCTCTCCCAAGGTAGAACGGGTAGCAAACTCGTTGCCACAGCTACACACCACCTTGATATCGCCGTATTTGGGATGAATGTCCGCTTTCATAGTTGCCTCTGCTGAAATTCTAAACGTGCCCATAACTTATGGACGAAACGGCCGGGTATAATAGCCCAACCCAAGGGACAACGCAACCAGATGCATGGTTGATGAATTACATAATCTTACCTAAATCAAATTGCCCCTCATCACTACCTTGAAATCTATACAAACAACGCCAATAAATCGTTTAGGTATCGCCGCCCCAGCTCCGTGCAGCCTATGATATCTCCGTCCTTTTTGATAAATCCCCGTTCCTCAGCTAACTGTAGTCGCTCCTTTAGACTAGAAAAACTAAGTCCCGTTCTCTCTTCGAACAAGCTGGACGTAAAGCCCGCTCTCAACCTCAGCGCATTCATCATGAACTCCAGCTGAGTATCGTGATCGCTGAGAACATGGGTTCCCGCGACCATCCGCGCGGTACCTCGTGAGGCAACATAACGACTCGGGCTGCGCATCTTCCAACGCCGTTCAATCATCAATGATTGGCGCCGGTGAGTGACTTTCCCGTGCGCCCCGGCGCCAATCCCGAGATAATCACCGAAAGTCCAGTAGTTTAGATTGTGTCTGCACTGAAACCTGGGGCGACTGAATGCGGATATTTCGTACTGCGCAACCCCTCCTGCGGCAAGCATTTCCTGACCGGCACACTGCATTTCCCAGATCGCTTCGTCTGAGGGCAGGGTAGGGGGGGTTGAGAAAAACCGGGTATTGGGCTCTACGGTTAGCTGATAGAAGGAGACATGCTCCGGCTGGTGCTCCAAAGCCGTGCAGACATCCTCCAAAGCCTGCTCAACGCCTTGACCCGGTAATCCAAACATGAGATCCAGATTGATATTTTCAAAGCCCGCTGCCCGTGCACGGCCAATCGCGTCTAAGGCCTGCCTCGGCCCATGAATCCGCTCAAGCATCTTCAGGCTCTGGGAATTAAAACTTTGCACTCCAATAGAAAGCCGATTGACACCCGCCTCACGATAACCGACAAACCGGTCCTGGTCCGCAGTACCCGGGTTTGCCTCCAAAGTCACCTCCAGGTCCTTACTGCAGGGTAGCCGTGACTCGATACCCTTGATGAGTCTGCCGATTTCCCCTGGCGGGAAGAGGCTGGGAGTGCCACCCCCGAAAAATATCGTTTCCACCGTTCTGCCCGCAACCAGCGGCAGTTCTCCAGTCAAGTCATCAAGCAATGCATCGGTATAGCCAGGGTAATCTACCGTCTCCAATGCCGGATGCGAATTGAAATCACAATATGGACACTTTCTCACACACCAGGGCAAGTGTATGTAGAGGGAAAGAGGAGGGCTAAGCATCTTGATTGACGCCCTTTGTACGTTTACAGAGTTTATACTGCGATCGAGTCGTCAGGCTAACAGCCCCAATGCCGCTGACACAATTATCAAAACGTAGCGCCCCTAGCGCAAAACTCCACTTGCCAGATTGTATTAGCCTATCAAATCGCACGGATACGGCCGGAATCGGCATATGCTCGTTTGCGCTGCGGCCGCTTTGCCTTATATATTAACGGCGGCATCAAATAATAATGCTTAATCGAGAGGAGAGTTCGATGAAACGTCGTGAATTTATCAAAAAGGCGGCTGTTGGAACCGCTGCAGCCGTAGCCGCTCCTGCCGTAATTGCCGCGCCCAAAAAGATACGATGGAGAATGCCAACAAGTTGGCCCAAGGCCTTCGATACAATCTATGGCGGTGCTGTAACGGTTGCCGAACGAGTCAAGGCAATGAGTGGAGGCAATTTTGAGATCATTCCCTACGCGGGCGGAGAACTCGTTGGAGGCCTGGAGGTATTCGATGCGGTATCTCAGGGTACTTTCCCCATCGGCCATACTGCCTCTTACTATTATGTTGGGAAGAATCCCGCCTTTGGGTTTGATACCGCGATACCGTTCGGCCTGAACTTTCGGCAACAAAATGCCTGGCTCTACAACGGCGGTGGTATCGAGCAAATGCGCAAGGTCTTTTCGGATTTCAACATCATTAATCTGCCCGCCGGAAACACTGGATGCCAAATGGGCGGTTGGTTTCGTAACGAGGTAAATACACCCGATGACTTAAAGGGTCTGAAGATGCGAATTCCAGGGCTTGGAGGAAAAGTCATGAGTCGGCTAGCCCGCTTCCGTCACCGTTTT
>JAGRGP010000079.1 GCA_020445415.1 Gammaproteobacteria bacterium
TTTCACCCAACCTGCCTGTTCCATCCTCACGCCAAGTCGTTTTTAATTACCGAAGCCCTGCGCGGAGAAGGGGGAAGACTCTTGCTCCCGGATGGTAGTCGCTTCATGGTCAATTTTGATCCGCGGGAAGAACTCGCGCCCCGCGACATCGTCGCTAGGGCGATAGACCATGAGATGAAACGGTTGGGAGCGGATTGCCTGTTTTTGGATATCAGTCATAAACCCAGCGCGTTCATACTCGAACATTTTCCAACCATTCACGGAAAATGCCTAGAGTTCGGTATCGATATCACCCGGGAGCCGATTCCCGTGGTGCCGGCGGCTCACTACACCTGTGGCGGGGTAATGACCGATTCCCAGGCCCGTACCGACGTTCCTTACCTCTTTGCGATCGGTGAAACCGCCTACACGGGCCTCCATGGTGCTAACCGGATGGCCAGCAACTCGTTACTGGAATGCTTGGTGTTTTCTCAACAGGCAGCACTGGATATCGCCCGGCGAATGGCGAACACGCCCTTTCCCAACCCGGTTATGGAATGGGACGAAAGCCGTGTCACCGACTCAGACGAGGAAGTCGTGGTCTCCCACAACTGGGATGAACTGCGCCATTTCATGTGGGACTATGTTGGAATCGTGCGCAGCAACAAGCGCCTGCAACGAGCCAAACGCCGGGTCATTCTGCTGCAGCAGGAAATTAAAGAATACTACGGTAATTTTAGGGTTAACAACGACTTATTGGAGTTAAGAAACCTAGTCGAGATCGCGGACCTGATCATCCGCTGTGCCCACCAGCGCAAAGAGAGCCGAGGGCTGCACTATACACTGGACTTTCCGAAACGTGACGATCGCTTTCACAAACAGCCTACGGTACTCACACCAGACAACTTTGACAGTGAACTGGCGCTCGATATCTAGCCCGCGCGGGCACGGTTGCTACTCCCGGTACGAAGTGCCAGCCGCAACTGTCTGAATCGTTCAGGATCCACGCTGTCCCAAAACACCAGCAGATACTTGGCCGCAACGCCCCCTGTTGGAAATCTAAGAATGACCAGCCACGGAGAAACCAGGCCCTGGGAGATCGGCCCTGTGGATTTTCGACTGCCATCCGCAAGGATCAGGGTCCACCGGTCATCACCGTTCCATTCCAGCTTCTGGATCGCGGTACCAGCAGTGCGTGATATATGGATAGTCCAGGTGCGGCGCAGACTATACAGCAGCGGCAGCACCAGTATCCCGCAGATGGGCCGGACAGCGGCTAGCGTAATGATAGAAAGCAAGGCCGCTGCGTGGGCAAATCCGACATAAGCCGTCAGGCAACGGGAACGGGCGAGCACAAGGACAAGTGGCGAAGACATTTCGGATCACCTCCCTGTGAACCCGAATCAGTAAACGCGGAATAGTGGTAAATCTTACTCCCCGATTCCTTGGCGGAGTACCTCGAGCAGCTGCGCAATCTCCCTATCGTCGCTCTGATCCTTACCCAGGATCAATCGGTACAGCTGCGGATCCTGCATCTCCAGCAGGCGGCGAAAGCAAGCCCGCTCATCCTCTTCGGCTGTCCCATAGGGGCCCTCCAGGTAACGGGCCAATACCAGGTCCAGCTCTTTCATGCCACGCCGACACCGCCAGCGCAACCGGGACAGTTCAGACACCGGCTACAGCCGCCGCTTGACCAGCAACTTCTTGGTTTCGGCTATCGCCTTGGAGGGATTGAGACCCTTGGGGCAAACCTTGGCGCAGTTCATGATGGTGTGGCATCGGTAGAGCTTGAAGGGGTCTTCCAGCGCATCGAGCCGTTCGCCAGTCGCCTCATCCCGGGAATCAATGATCCACCGATAGGCATTGAGCAATGCAGCGGGACCGAGATAGCGGTCGCTGTTCCACCAGTAACTCGGGCAGCTGGTGGAACAGCAGGCACAGAGGATGCACTCGTAGAGCCCATCCAGCTTGGCCCGGTCCTCTTTGGACTGCAGCCGCTCCCGGTCCGGTGGAGTGGGAGATTCCGTCTTCATCCAGGGCTCTACCGAGGCGTACTGCGCATAGAAGTTGGTGAGGTCAGTAACCAGGTCCTTGACCACCGACTGATGCGGTAACGGATAGACCTTGACGTCACCCTTGATCTCATCGATAGCCTTGGTGCAGGCCAACGTGTTCTCTCCATCGATATTCATCGAACAAGAGCCGCAGATTCCCTCCCGGCATGACCGGCGCAGGGACAGGGTTGAGTCCATCTCCCCTTTGATCTTGAGCAGCGCATCGAGAACCATGGGGCCGCAACTGTCCAGATCAACCTCATAGGTGTCGATGCGTGGATTGTCCCCGCTGTCTGGATCATAGCGGTAGACGATGAAGCGTTTGATGTTGGTGGCACCCGAAGCCGCCCTGAAGGTCTTACCTTGCTTGACGACGGAGTTGGGTGGGAGTGTGAATTCTGCCATCTCTTTCGGTCCTCAGTATACGCGTTTCTTGGGAGGTATCACTTCACACTCATCGCTGAGGGTGTACATGTGCACCGGGCGATAGTCGAACTGGACCTTTCCATCCCCGCCAATCCAAGCCAATGTGTGTTTCATCCAGTGCTCGTCGTCACGCTCGCTGTAGTCTTCCCGGGCATGACCACCACGGCTTTCGGTGCGGTTTAGCGCCCCCTGAATGATGACCTGAGCCTGGGCCAACAGATTCTCCAGTTCAAGGGTCTCAACCAAGTCGGTATTCCAAATCAATCCGCGGTCCGATACCCCGACATCCGAGAAGGCGGCAAAGACCGTATCCATCTTTTGCACACCTTCCTGCATCGACTCTCCGGTACGAAACACCGCCGCGTGCTTCTGCATGGTGCGCTGCATATCATCCCGTAGCTTCGCCGTCGGAGTACCACCGCTGGCATTACGCAGATTGTCAAATCGTTGCAGGATCGGTTCGATGCTAGCGTCTGGCAACGGCTTGTGCGGCGTACCCTTCTTAATAGTGTCGGCCGCCCGAAGCGCGGCCGCCCGACCAAACACGACAATATCGAGCAGCGAGTTCGAACCCAATCGGTTGGCGCCATGGACCGATACACAGGCAGCCTCGCCGATAGCCATGAGGCCGGGCACCACCGCATCTGGATCGCCATCCTTGAGGGTTACCACCTCGCCATGATAGTTGGTGGGTATACCCCCCATGTTGTAGTGAACGGTGGGAATTACCGGGATTGGATCCTTGGATACATCGACGCCGGCAAAGATCCTGGCAGATTCGGCGATGCCGGGCAGACGCTCATTAATGATCTCCGATCCCAGGTGTTCCAGGTGCAGGAATATGTGATCCTTGTGCTCTCCCACACCGCGCCCTTCGTTGATCTCAATGGTCATCGAACGGCTCACAACATCCCGGGATGCCAGATCCTTAGCATTTGGCGCATAACGCTCCATGAAACGCTCTCCCTGGGAGTTGGTGAGATATCCGCCCTCTCCTCGGACCCCTTCGGTAATCAGCACCCCCGCGCCATAAATACCCGTGGGGTGGAACTGGACAAACTCCATATCCTGAAGGGGCAGTCCCGCCCGCAATACCATGGCCCCGCCATCGCCCGTGCAGGTATGGGCCGATGTAGCCGAGAAATAAGCGCGCCCGCAACCCCCGGTGGCAAGCACCACTGTATGGGCCCGGAACCGGTGCAACTCTCCGGTAGCCAGATCCCAGGCAATCACACCTCGGCACACGCCCTCGTCCATTATCAGGTCAACAGCAAAATACTCGATGTAAAACTCAGCCTTGTGCTTTAGCGACTGCTGGTAAAGGGTGTGCAG
>JAGRGP010000007.1:0-1636 GCA_020445415.1 Gammaproteobacteria bacterium
TGACACTTGAGTGCGGCAAACCCGGCCAACTCAACGGGGTAGAGCATGCCCGCGACTACCTGCATGCCTGTCTGCATCTGGCGCAGCACCCCGATCATCCCGTATCCCCCCACGATATCGATCTCTTTCATACGGTGGCAACCGTCAAGGTGCCGGAGGAGACGACTTTTGGCTTTGGGGAGGAGGAGGTGGATATCCGCTTTGAGGAGGATCTGGATTACCTCAATTTCAGAGAGCTGGCCCGTGGTACACGGATTGGCTGGATAAAGCCTGGCTGCAGCAACGCACTGGAGGTGATCGATGAGCACGGAAACGATGTCCTCCAGCGCTATTTTTCCTTCGAAGGCGGGGAGCTGAAGCTGCGGCTTCCGGTTATGCCCTCAATGCTAACCCGGGATCGGCGGGTTGTGCGCCAGGACTGTCTCGGTTATCTGATGGAGCGCTATAACGATCATCTGTTATGATCCCGCGCGCGCTCGTCGCGCCTGATTTTCCGCTTTTTTTCCGTAACCGGGTTTTTTTTTGGAAAATTTCCCCTCTCTCCCTTGACTATCGCGTATGCAACCCTAATATTGGCACTCAGTCGGGATGAGTGCTAACAAAAGCACCCCCGGATATCGTGATAATCGAAATATTAACCAGTTAAATCAGGAGAGACCGGTAGATGAATATTCGTCCGCTGCAAGATCGTGTGGTCATTCGTCGTATGGAAGAGGAGCGCACCAGCGCGGGTGGCATCGTACTGCCCGACAGCGCTACCGAAAAGCCCGTGCAGGGTGAAGTGGTGGCTGTAGGCAACGGCAAAGTTCTCGATAGCGGCGAATCCCGCCCGCTGGACGTGAAAGTCGGCGACCGGGTGCTGTTTGGCAAATATTCCGGTACGGAAGTGAAGATCGGCGATAAAGACCTGCTGGTGATGCGCGAAGACGACATCATGGGCGTCATTGAGGGCTGAGGCCAACACCCAAACCCATTCACAACTGATTTCTTAAGGAACTGATCAATATGAGCGCAAAAGAAGTAAGATTTGGTGATGACGCCCGTCAGAAAATGCTGGCCGGCGTCAATATACTGGCCAACGCAGTCAAGGTTACCCTGGGTCCAAAGGGTCGCAACGTTGTTCTTGAGAAGAGTTTCGGTGCTCCCACCATCACCAAGGACGGCGTATCGGTGGCCAAGGAGATCGAGCTCTCGGACAAGTTCGAGAACATGGGGGCCCAGATGGTGAAAGAGGTCGCCTCCCATACCTCCGATGTTGCCGGTGACGGCACCACCACAGCCACCGTACTGGCGCAGGCCATGGTTCGCGAAGGACTCAAGGCTGTCGCCGCCGGCATGAACCCAATGGACCTGAAACGTGGTATTGACAAGGCGGTTGAAGTCGCGGTCAACAGCATGCAGGAGATGTCCAAGCCCTGTACCGAAGACAAAGCCATCGCCCAGGTGGGCGCGATCTCTGCGAACTCCGACAGCAGCATAGGCGATATCATCGCCGAGGCGATGCAGAAGGTGGGCAAGGAGGGCGTCATCACGGTCGAAGAGGGAACGGCGCTGAATAATGAATTGGATGTGGTCGAGGGCATGCAGTTCGATCGCGGTTATCTCTCTCCATATTTTGTCAACAATCAGCAGAGCA
>JAGRGP010000007.1:1707-1873 GCA_020445415.1 Gammaproteobacteria bacterium
CCAACATCCGCGATCTGCTGCCGGTCCTGGAGAGTGTCGCCAAGTCCGGTAAGCCGCTGTTGATAGTGGCGGAGGATGTGGAAGGCGAGGCACTGGCGACATTGGTTGTCAACACCATCCGCGGAATCGTCAAGGTATGCGCGGTCAAGGCACCGGGCTTCGGCGA
>JAGRGP010000080.1 GCA_020445415.1 Gammaproteobacteria bacterium
CCTGGACCTTCCTGTTCGGTGAAGGGAAGAGCAAAGAAATCACCTTCAAGGTGATGTTCTGCATCTTCGTCATCATCGGGGCCGCGGCCAACCTGGGCCCGGTCATCGATTTTTCCGATGCGGCGATCTTTTCCATGGCGGTGGTCAATATCATCGGTCTCTACTTTCTGATGCCGATTGTAAAACGGGAGCTCGACAGCTACCTGGCCCGCCTGGAATCCGGGGAAATTCGAAAGTTCAAATAGCGCGGGTACTGTCACCGGCTGCTTAGCCGGTGACAGTGTATAACGTCATCGATCCAATCAATCCGCGTTGGGGATAAGCGACCGACCCGGGGCAGTCCAACCGCGCTTTCGGTAGTCCACGAGTGCGCGTGGTGGCAATTCTGGGCTCGGCCTGGGGCCAAGGTGCGTTTCGAACAGGGTGCACATCAAGCTACCGCGTAACGCCAGGATGTGAATGCTGCTCCTTCAGGTTTCACCGCCGAGTTACCGCAGTGAGCCGAGTCTTTGCTCTACCGCGTTGATTTCGATGCCAAACATGTGGTCTTCGGATAGGGTGAGTTCGTACTAACGGTAACAGCCCGCGCACTTTGCTTCTTTGTTTCGAGCACTATTTGGTACAACTCCCGATACAGTCGAGAGGGGCCAACTGCAGCTTGGACTCGGCTGTAGCCTCATCCCGGCATTGAACCATGGGCATCTGCCTGCTAATACTTTGCTTAACCGCCACGTTGAGGAACCCAATCGAATGGAGCCAGCATGAATCTGATAAAGCAGGACGGGCGGGATTTCGATGCCATTTGCCGCGCGTTCCGATGGGATATACCGAAGCGACTGAACATCGCCCAATTGACCTGTGATCGTCATGCGGGCAGCGATAAAGTGGCCATTTATTACGAGAACGACAAAGGTGAAATTCAGCACGCCAGTTTTTCTCGACTGAAAGAGTTATCTGACCGATTTGCCAACGCCCTGCGCGGGCTCGGCTTACAGCCTGGTGACCGGGTAGCCATCATCCTGCCGCAGCGGATAGAGACCGCCGTGGCCCACCTGGCTTGTTACAAAATCGGTGCCATCGCGTTACCCCTTTCCATATTGTTTGGCCGGGATGCGGTGCAGTATCGGATTGAAGACAGCGCAGCGAAAATTGCCATCACCGATGCCGGCCGTCTCGACATGATGGAGCAAATAGGCACCGAAACAGATGGATTGGAAACCATAATCGGCTGTGGTTGCGGCAATTCGAAGCACGAGTTTTGGCACCTGCTGCAAAAGTCGGCTGGTCAGCTCAAGGTCCACCAGACACTGGCCGAGGATGCCGCGTTGTTGATATACACATCCGGAACGACGGGGCCCCCGAAAGGCGCATTGATTGCTCAACGATCGATGCTCGGCAACCTCACCGGCTTTGAAATGTCACATGATTTTTTCCCTCAGCCCGACGATCTCTTCTGGACGCCCGCGGACTGGGCCTGGACCGGTGGGTTGTGGGACGCATTATTGCCCACTTTGTATTTCGGAAAACCCATTCTGGCTTACGAAGGCGGCAAATTCGATCCGGAACGAGCCTGTCACCTGCTGGGAAAATACCAGGTGCGCAATGCCTTCATTCCACCGACGGCACTCAAGTTGATGCGCCAGGTGGATAATATCCGGCAGCGCCACAGCGTCAATCTGCGCAGCGTCATGTCGGCCGGTGAGTCGGTTGGAGAAGAGTTGCTTCACTGGGGTCGGGAAGCACTTGGTCTGGACATCAACGAGATGTGGGGGCAGACAGAATTCAATTATCTGGTCGGTAACTGCTCGGCCATCATGCCACCAAAACCTGGCTCCATGGGCAAGGCCTATCCGGGGCATGAGGTTGAAGTCATCAATGGCGACGGACAAACCGTGCCGGTGGGAGAACAGGGCGAATTGGCTGCCAAGCGGGGTGACCCAGTGATGTTTCTCGGTTACTGGAACCGCGTCGAGGAGACTCGTCGAAAATTCAGGGGCGACTGGTTTTGTACCGGCGACCTGGGTTACCGCGACGAAGACGGCTACCTGTGGTTTGTTGGCCGAACCGACGATGTTATATCCAGCGCCGGTTATCGTATCGGCCCGGGTGAGATCGAGAACTGTCTGCTGAAACATCCTGCCATTTTGCAGGCTGCGGTCATCGGCAAACCCGACGCGTTGCGCGGCTCCGTCGTCAAGGCCTTCGTGGTATTGAGCGAAGGTCATGTCGCTAGCGATGAGTTATGCGCTCAAATCCAGAATTCAGTCCGTACCCAGTTGGCCGCCTACGAATATCCACGCGAAGTGGAGTTTGTAGACAGCTTACCCATGACCACTACCGGCAAGATACGTCGCATCGAATTGCGTCAACGGGAGATCGAAAAACAAAACCAATCGGCGGATTAACGGAGCCAGCCACAAGTTGTTCTGCGGCGTTAGGGTTTAGTTGCGGCCTGATCCTACTTGGCGCATCCAAAGAGTAATCTTTTAATTCTTCTACGTTATCTATGGTTAAAAGCGGTGGAATAACGGTTGGTGTGATTGCAAACCCAGCATCTGGGCGTGATATCCGTCGGCTGACCGCAAAGGCATCGGTGTTCTCGATGTCCGAAAAAGCAAATATGGTGCAGCGCCTGCTCGGCCCGCTAGGTACGTTTGCCGTGGATCGCGTGCTTATGATGCCCGACGCCACCGGGATCGCGGCAGCCGTGCTGCGGGCGGTACAAGCCAACGAGGCCCAAGGTAGGACTGTCTGGCCGCGTGTCGAGTTTGTAACCCAGGAACTCGTGGGTGGAGCCGTGGATAGTCAGACTGCGGCGCGTCTGATGCAGGATGCCGGTGCCAAGCTCATTGTGGTCCTTGGCGGTGACGGGACCCACCGTGTAGTGGCTGCGGCCGTGCCGGATATGCCGTTGGCAACGCTTTCCACCGGAACCAACAATGTCTTTCCTGATTGGCGCGAGGCTACTGTTACCGGTATCGCCACCGCGCTCTACGTCACCGGCAGCGTCGGTGCCGATATTGCCTTGCAACGCAATAAGCGGTTGTGCGTGCAACTGGGCGAGCGCACGGAAACTGCCCTGGTTGATGTTTGTGTCACCCGTCTCACGCACGTTGGAGCCCGCGCCATATGGGAACCGGACACCATAGCGGAACTCTATGTCGCCTTCGCCGAACCCGATGCCATTGGCTTGTCGAGTATAGCCGCGATGTTCCAGTTGATCGCGCGTGACGAGCCTCGCGGCGCCTATCTACGGTGTGCGCCAAACGGCCGCCAGGTGCTGGCGGCGATCGCGCCCGGCGTGCTGGAACGCATCGTCGTCGACCACTTCGAGAACATGGTGCCGGGCGTAACCTACCCAGTGCGCACCAAACGCGGCAGCATCGCGCTGGATGGCGAACGGGAGATTGAATTTCATCACGGACAAGTTCCCCAGATTAGTCTGATGCTTAACGGTCCACCTACGTTGAACGTTACCGCTACGCTCGCCGCGGCGGTGAATTCGGGGGTGATGGTGGATCCCGTGGTGCGGTCGGTTGTCCGGTGACCTTCCACCGGGCTGAAAACTACAAGGGCGGCAAAGTACCGACCCGTGATTCGCGATGACGGGTCAACAGGACTATCCACCAAGAGAGGAGAGTGATATGAGCGATACGTTGAATCGTGAACGCCTGCTTAGGGCCTACCGAACGATGCGTACCATACGCGAGTTCGAGGAAAGGGTGCATACCGAATTCGCAACGGGAGATATCCCTGGTTTCGTACATTTATATGCGGGTGAAGAAGCTTCGGCCACTGGTGTTTGTATGCACCTGAGAGGCGACGACTATATCGCCAGCACCCACCGTGGTCATGGTCACTGTATTGCCAAGGGTGTCGACCCGGTTGGAATGATGGCCGAGATCTGGGGTAAATCGACGGGTAGTTGCAAAGGGAAGGGCGGCTCGATGCACATCGCGGATCTTTCCAAAGGAATGCTCGGCGCGAACGGTATTGTCGGTGGCGGCGGTCCGCTTATCTGTGGTACGGCTTTGGCCGCAAAGATGAAGAACGACAAAACGGTTGGGGTCTGTTTCTTCGGTGATGGCGCCTCTAACCAGGGCACTATCCTGGAAGCCATGAACCTTGCCACAGTGTGGAGCCTGCCGGCGATATTTGTTGCGGAGAACAATGGCTACGCGGAGACAACCTCGTCGTCCTGGTCGGTAGCTTGCGACAATATCGCGGACCGCGCATCCGCCTTCGGCATGCCCGGCGTCATCGTGGACGGTTTCGATTTCTTCGCCGTTCACGAAGCGGCCGGCGAAGCGGTTCGACGCGCGCGCGAGGGCGGTGGACCAACCCTCATCGAGGTCAAGGTGTCGCGCTATTACGGGCACTTCGAAGGTGACCAACAAACCTATCGAGCCGCTGGAGAGGTTCAGAAGCTTCGCGATGAAAAAGATTGCCTGCTGCAATTCCGCCGTCGGGTTACTGCTGATGGCGATATCACTGATGCGGAACTCGGTACCATCGACGCCGAAGTGTTGGCATTGATTGACGATTCGGTCGTGCGGGCCAAGGCAGACCCCAAGCCTGGCCCCGACGATTTGCTGACCGACGTGTACGTTAGCTACTAAACCGACCGAGGAGATCTTCAATGGCCAGAAAAATTACCTATCAGCAAGCAATAAATGAAGCTTTGGACCAGGAAATGGCGCGCGACCCAAGTGTGATCGTCATGGGTGAAGACAACGCCGGTGGCGAAGGTTCACCGGGAGAGATGGATGCATGGGGCGGCGTGCTCGGGGTAACCAAAGGTCTGTACCATAAACATCCGGGGCGCGTACTGGATACGCCGATTTCCGAGTCCGGCTTCATCGGCGCGGCAATAGGCGCCGCCTGTAACGGCTTGCGTCCAGTGGCGGAACTGATGTTTGTTGACTTCATGGGCGTCTGTTTCGACCAGATCTTCAATCAGGCCGCCAAGTTTAAGTACATGTTCGGCGGCAAGGCCGAAACTCCGGTGGTAATTCGTACCATGTACGGTGCCGGATTTCGCGCCGCGGCCCAGCACTCCCAGTGTCTGTACAGCCTGTTTACGCACATCCCGGGGCTTAAGGTAGCGATCCCCTCAAATCCTTATGATGCCAAGGGGCTGTTGATCCAGTCGATTCGCGACAATGATCCGGTCATCTTCATGGAGCACAAAGTGCTTTACACCATGGAAGGCGACGTACCAGAAGAGAGCTATAGCGTGCCATTCGGGGAAGCGGCGGTAGTGCGCGAAGGTGATGATGTGACCATCGTCGCGCTAGGGCGAATGGTAAGCTTTGCTCAGGATGCGGCCCAAGCGCTGCAGAAAAACGGTATCCACTGCGAGATAATCGATCCACGTACAACCTCTCCGCTCGACGAAGACACGATACTCGAAAGCGTCGAGAAGACAGGGCGCCTGGTGGTGGTGGATGAATCGAATCCACGTTGCAGCATGGCATCGGATATCGCTGGCTTGGTAGCACAGAAGGCATTCGGCGCTCTCAAGGCTCCTATCGAGCAGGTCACGGCACCCCATGTTCCACCACCCTTCTCCGATGCCTTGGAGGACCTCTATATTCCAAATGCCGCCAAGATCGAATCAGCGGTTAGCAAAATCCGGGAGTACGGTTGATGTCCCAAATTCACACGCTGACTATGCCCAAATGGGGCCTTTCCATGTCTGAAGGAAAGGTCAATGGATGGCTCAAGGAACTCGGTGACGGAATTTCTGTGGGCGATGAGGTCGTCGAAGTCGAAAGTGAGAAGATCGCTGGGGCAGTAGAGGCGCCGGTCGCTGGAATCCTCCGCCGACAGGTTGTGTCCGAGGACGATATCATTCCGGTTGGTGCCCTGCTGGGTGTGATCGCCGATGAGGAGGTGTCCGACGCCGACATCGATGCCAAGGTCGAAGATTTCCTCGCCAACTTTGTCCCCCCGTCTGAAGACCAGGAGGAAGGCGGTCCCGCGCCGGTCAAAATCGAGATTGAAGGGCAACGGCTTCGCTACCTGAAACGGGGTGAAGGCGGTAATCAAGTGCTCTTGATTCACGGTTTTGGCGGCGACCTCAACAACTGGCTGTTCAACCACGAAGCCCTAGCGGCCAAGCGAGAGGTGTTTGCCCTGGATCTGCCCGGGCATGGGGAATCCGTGAAAGCGGTGGGCGACGGGTCGCTGGACACGTTGACCGACAGGGTGATCGGTTTTATGGATACCCTCGGTATCGAATCCGCGCATTTGGTTGGTCATTCTATGGGGGGTGCAATCTGCCTGAACTTGGCAAAGCGCGCACCGAGCCGGGTAAAGTCGTTGGTACTGGTCGCCAGTGCTGGTCTCGGACAGGATATCAATGGCGATTACATTGGTGGTTTTGTGGAGTCACAAGACCGGCGATCGCTCAAGCCTTTGCTATCCGAACTATTCGCCGACACCAATCTGGTCACCCGCCAGCTTGTCGAGGACATGTTGAAGTACAAGCGGCTTGAAGGTGTAACTGACGCGCTGAGGACATTGGCCGGCAAACTGTTCCCCGAAGGACGCCAGGCGGTAACGCTCAGGCCGGCTCTCGATGCGTTTGGCAAACCGATACTGGTGATCTGGGGTGGCGCGGATCAGATCATTCCAGCCAGTCACGCACCGACCCCTGGCGGTCGGGTGCAGGTTGGGGTTCTGAACGGCAAGGGCCATATGGTTCAGATGGAGGCGGCCAACGAAGTCAATCGCTTGATCGACGACTTTCTAGGCTGATTGCAAGGTGCCTTGCATATGATCTCGGTTACGCGGAGACCGATGCGATCTGGTACCGCGGAGCCAAACTCGGCGGGAACCCCAGAGTTGGACACGGTAGCTGAAACGGGTGTTCAACATTGACGTTCCAAATCATCGTATTGCCCCGACAATGGTCGAGCTTCAATCGATCCGGCGCTATTCTTTCGAAAGTAGATCATTGGTTATCTGCATGGAATCAAATCTGATCGAAAGCTCTGCGAAGAAATCAATTTGAACCTGGCATATCGCTGGTTCTGCTAGCCCAGCTCGGTGATCATATTCCTGACCATTCATCGCTGATAAGAATCCGCCAGCGTTTTAGAGAGTAGACTTTCCAACAAGCCTTTGAACACCTCATTGAAAAATGGGCGGTTTTTCAACAGTTCGCAGACCTAATCTGATGGTTGGCTTCAGCAAAGCGAGGGTTGCCGGTTTGGCTGGAGGTGCGAATCAATCCATCAGAGCCATCGAGAGGTAACTCTCATGTTTCATGCTGACGAGCAGATCATCAACCACAAGGTTAGCCTTCTGAATTTGGCAGAAGAGCTTGGTAATGCTTCCAAGGCCTGCCAGCTGGTGGGGCTCCCATGAGGCACCCTCTACCGTTATCAGTCGGCAGTGAAGGAGCTGGAATACAACACCAGCAGTTACCCTGCCCACCGCGAAAAACGTGAATCCCGAATGAAACCGAACAAGAATAATCTAATGGTATCGGCCGACCGTTACGTGCGGCTGCGGCGGGTGCTGGGCGACATCTCCGGGGCTTTTGCGGACTTGGGCACCTTTCTTCCCCTGGTTATTGGTGTCCTCACGGTGCAGCGATTGGATCCCACCGGCCTGCTCATCGGGTTCGGACTGTTCGCTCTGATCACTGCAATGGTTTATCGCCGGCCGATTCCCGTGCAACCCATGAAGGCAGTGGCGGCTATCGTTATCTCTACCGGAATGGGTCCCGAGGTCGTGGCCGCAGGTGGACTGATCATCGGTGTCACACTGGTCGTGCTGGCCCTCACGGGTGCGATTGAGGCGCTTTCGCGCTGGCTCCCCCGTACGGTGCTTGCCGGTATTCAACTAGCAGTGGGGCTGCATCTCGCACTGGTGGGGGTTAGGCTCATGGACAGTAACTGGCTGGTCGGGGCGATCGCCGTCGCCGGTTTACTCGCTTTGCAGCGGACCCGCTTAAGGCCCATAGCGGCACTGTTGTTGCTGGTGCTGGCGGCATCCTTGGTCCTGGCATTGGACGGAGGCGTGCCTCCCGTCTCTCCGGCCCTCTACCTGCCGGATGTGGCGCTGCCGGCTTGGGATGACATAAGATCGGCCTTTCAAACGTTAGCGTTACCCCAGTTGCCCCTGACCCTGACCAATGCCGTGCTGGCACCGGCGGCCATTGCCGCCAGCCTGTTTCCTGGAGATACCGATCGGATAACGCCCAGGCGCCTGGCGCTCTCTTCTGGGCTGCTGAATATTTCTCTGGCACCACTGGGCGCCTTTCCCATGTGCCATGGTGCCGGTGGACTGGTGGTACAGCATAAATTCGGAGCTCGCACCGGGCTCGCACCCACTGTTTTCGGAGCGATCTGCCTCGGCCTGGGGTTGCTCTTTGGACCCGATGCCATGGTATTGCTGGGTATCCTGCCCCTGGCCGCCGTAGGCGCGCTGTTGGTGATAGCAGGCGGTGAGCTGGCAATCAGTAAGCGCCTGTTCGATGCCAGACCAGGCGGCCTGGCCATTATCCTGCTAACCGGTTTCGTGGGGGTCATGATCAACATTACTGCTGGTCTGTTTGCGGGGCTGATCGCCGAGTTACTGCACACCTGGTGGATCCGTCGGCTGAAGTCAGGTGCCGTGAAACCGAGCAAGTGATTTCAGGGTGAAGGATGCAGGGCGTTGCCTAGCACCTGCCCACCATGAGTTTGTCTTGATCAATATCTGGCAGGACAGACTCGTAGGCCGAAACTGACCTGACAGTCACGCGGGGCATACCGGAAACCGGCAGATCGCATCTGGACTCAGACCAGTTAAGTCACCGGAACGGGCCTGTTCGGAGATTCCGACTCCGGTGTAACCGCTTTACACCGCGGCATTTTCCGTAAGATGTCTTCTGTGGAGTGGTCGGCGATGTCTCGGATATACCAGTTTCCCTCACGATTGACACTTTGGTAACCCGGCAGCGTGATCACGAGATCAACGGTTAGGCGGTGCACGATCTCGGGCGCTATGCGTAGCCGTATTGTTTGGGCTTCGAGGATTGCTTGTTTTACGTCGAATTCGAACTGCTCTTCTCTATAGTGTTTGTATTCTGATGTATCTTCAATCGTTTCGCGCAACGCGTCATAGAGTTCCTCCCATTGCTCATCAGTTACTTCTCCGCCTAACACCGAGATAACTTTATCGATAAGCCTATCGATAGCGGTGTTGATCCAGTCGGTTTCGATGTCATCGCGAAGCACCCGTTCTTCTTCCCAGCTTAGTAAACCTATCTGGTCAATAGCGTACTCCTTGGGTTCGTCATCTGAATCCGGCGTTATGCAATGGGGGCTGGACGGAATAAGTTTAACGAGTTTATTGTGTTCAAACCGGTATTTCGTGGACCCTTCAGTCAACGCGCTTGCATGAGCTAGGGCGTAAATCCCATCTTCTACGTCGTTTTCTATGTGCTCGAAAGATTCTCGATCAGTTGCATACTCATTGGTCTCGAGAATGCCTTTCCAGTTCGCCACACCATACAAAATTCGCGTAACAAAATTTAATGAATTCAATTCAAGGTCACGCGGATAGACACGGGAAAAAACCTCGAAATGTTTGGTTCCATCGCTTTGTTGTCAGATCAAGCCGAGTCAGCGCTTCAACGCCAAAATCACCTGCTAGTTCGCCACGGAATTCATCGACCTTCTTTCGTAGCAGCGTATTCGAATAGATCGAGTTGCCGAACCAATTGCTCAACAATATCCTCGTTGTCGCCCTTACGTGCAGACTTCACACAGTCGGCGAGGCCTCCGTTCAATTCATCTAGGATCGGTAGAAATCTCGCTTGGGTTCCACCGTTGGCGTCCTCGTGATCGTAAAATTCAACGCCTGTAAGCAATGCCGCGCTAAAGCGAACCGTATCCAAAATGGCGTACCTAATCTTCTTACCGTTGTCGTCCGTTTCCTTATTAACGTCACTTAGAAATATCTCCAACTCGTCCTTTACCGATATTGACCGCTTTATCCGCACATAGATATCGAAAGGCAGTCCCGCGATCAGCTCAAAACTTAGGTAAACATTGTCGGGATCATATTCAGAGAAGTCATGTGTCTTAACCTTAAAGGCATCTGGATTAACCATTTGATAGGCGGAACCCGGATAAGGTTGATAGGTCCTGCGGGCATTTGCATAGGCTGCTACCGTCGCCTCGTCTCCGTCTCGAATGCTACTGTTCGTGGGAGATATCAGTACTTGGAGTACGTGCCGCAGGGCCTAAGATCAACTCCAGATCGAAATCGGAAACAACGGCATTTAAACTCATGACGAAATGCTCCTCGATTGACAAGACTCAGGTGTGGATAGATGGGAACCTTGCATCCCAATCACGGCATCAACTCCAATGCTCCAATTATTCGGTATTTCACATGGCAACTTGTTTTAAATCAACGCCGGAGCTTTTAACATCTCGACCCGATAGCGAAAAATCATGTAGTTTCGAGTTTCCACGAAAATCGAGACGCATAGGTAGCCCTGTCCGGCATGAAGTTAACAACAAACTATTCGGCAAAGCTGGCGGAAGCTGCCTTGGGTAATCGGGTGGGAGAGCGATACCCGTTTGCCGGTTTACTGCTGCTGGAACTGAGCAACAAGGTTGTCTATTCTCTTCAGGGTCTGTTACAAAGCTATTTGCGTGCGAGCAAATGCCAGCGATCACATTCACTGCTAAACATAGACGGTAGTCGGGCATGAAATGAATTCCAAGCTGGCTGGGGGGGTTAATTTTACGCTTTGCCGCAGATGGGAATACCTCCAGTTGGGGACAAGGATAATGTCAGCCGGGGATAAACTAGATGGTAAAGATCTACATCTCCTCCACGTTTGAGGATCTCAAGGAGTACCGGGAAGCCGTTGTGCAACTCCTGAAGAAAGGCGGTGGACGTGAAATCCTCGCAATGGAGGATTACCTTGCCAAAGATCAGCGCCCGTTGGAAAAGTGTCTGGATGACGTTGCAGCGAGCGATGTCTATATCGGCATATTCGCCTGGCGTTACGGTTTCATTCCCAAACAAAACAACCCTGATCAAAAATCCATTACCGAGCTGGAGTATCGCAAGGCCAAGGAAGTAGCCGGTAAGGCTTACACTTTTTTGGTAAAGGAGGATGTTCCCTGGCCAAGACACTTCCAGGACGACGTGACCCGCGAGGGCGACAGCGGCGCGCGGATAGCAGCATTTAAATCCGAGCTGAGAGAAAACTCGGTGGTAAATTATTTTTCAAACAAGGCCGAGCTAGCGGGGCTGGTGACGGCTGTAGTGGCTGGCTGGGAGAAGAAACATCACGCCTACCCCGAGGGGAATGCGCAACACGGATACCCCTCGCCACTGACTGGCGCAATTCGCATTGTTATCCCTTCGCAAGATACGCCGCCAAATGTGACGCTCAAGTTGACTCCCGCCCAGGTATCCGGCGGCGTTGTCATCGAATTTGTGGCCGAAGGCGTACGTCAAGCGGAAGCGGTAGTGCCTGCTTCGCATTCACCGCCTGAGACGATAGAGGTTGCAGAGGACGATATCCTTGCTTTGGAGTATGTCGATGGTACGGAGCAGTTTCTGACCGCTAACGAGATGCGCGAAGAGCTGGCTTCCAGTGCGCTGGTGGATCGAGCCCCCGCTGCTTCTGGTGGTGCAGGGTTCGGTGGCAATATCCTCAAATCGCTGCAGGTGCTTAGCATTGATGATGCCTACTTCGATGGGTCAGGCAAGGTACCACGGGAGAGGGTGCTCGAACTGGAACATCGGCTGAGGCCTTCACCGGGAATTTTCCAATTTGCAGATCCCGATAAAATGGGCGATCCAGTCGATCCGTCGGCGTTCACCAAGAATAACGGACCGCTTTTACTGTTTATGCACGGCCCCGGAATGCGCAATGCGGACACATACCGAGACCTTCGGAATCATGCTGTCTGGGGCACAATTAGTGATACCTATGGGGACCGGTTGCTCGCCTATGAGCACCACACCATCAGTGTTAGTCCGATAGCAAATGCTTTGCAAATTGCCCGTTGGGTGCCACCGGAGTCGACACTGCATATGATCACGCACTCACGTGCCGGACTTGTGGCCGAACTATTGTGCCTTCCACAGGATGGGGTGGAAGCAAGTGAGGCAATCATCTCCCCGCTGCAGGGCGCGCTGAAAGCTGAAAACGATAATGCCCGATATCATGCCCTGGAAAATGATATTGAAGACCTTCGTGAGCTGTTGAGTCTTCGTGCTCGAAAGCGCTGGCGAGTGGCGCGTTTCTTACGGATTGCATGCCCAGCTAAGGGGATTACTACGAATCGGCTTGATCATTACCTGTCACTACTGTTGAACCTTTCTACAAAAAGCAAAAATACGCACTCGGACGGCTTACTCAAGGTACTGACATTGACCGTCGTGAAACACCGCATTTCCTTTTTTGACCTACCTGGGCTTGCCGCCCAGCTTCCGAGTTCCCCTCTCATCCGAATCCTAAACAATCCGCGTTGGGAGTCAGAATCTGATCTGAATGTCGTTGGCGGTAGGTGCTCGTCAGCAGATATGATGCTGCCGGTTCTATTTGCTGCCGATAACTTGTACGCGGAAGCGGGCGACGGATTGGTCGCTCATTCGTCTACGAAGGGTGGGCTAAGACGGAGAAATGCCGTACGTGAGTGGTATGAAGGAAGAAACTGCTCCCATTTCGGCTATTTCGAAAATGACCTGGTTTGCCAACACATTGGGGAATGGCTAACTGGGGATGATTGGACTCTTGGTAGCAAGAACCCAGTATCTCGGTAACCGTCGTTTGTTGGGGCTGAAAGCGTTGGTCAGGAGTCGGATCAGTTCTCTCGTCTGATCATGTCGTCACGTAAAGATCGGATTTCCTCGCTGGCTTTGCTGTCTAACCATTCCTATTTCGATCGCCGATCGATACTGGCTCGACCGGCGATCGCGGGACAAGGGCAAGGCATCGACTACCGGGTTATCGCTACACCCATGACAGTGAAAGCGGTTGCCAAACCTGCTAGAGCATTTCGTGAGCGTCAACATAGGTGTAGCCGAGTTCTTCGGCCACAGCTTTGTAGGTAACCTTACCCTGGCAGACATTGAGGCCATGCAACAGATGTTCATCGTCGCCGAGGGCTTGCCGCCAACCCTTGTCAGCGATCGCCAGCAGGCCAGGCAGAGTTGCATTGTTCAATGCATAGGTTGAGGTACGTGGTACTGCGCCCGGCATATTCGCCACGCAATAGTGAACAATACCATCGATGATGTAAGTAGGCTCGGCATGCGTCGTAGGCTTAGAGGTTTCAAAACACCCCCCCTGATCAATCGACACGTCGACCAAAACCGACCCATCGCGCATGTTCCGCAGCATGTCACGGGTTACCAGTTTGGGTGTGGATGAACCGGCAACCAGAACTCCGCCCACGACCATGTCCGAATCGATGACAATATCGTGCAAGGCCTGCTTATTGGAATGAATCACCTTGGCGGTATTGCCAAAAAAATGGTTCAATTTCTCTATCGTGTAGGGGTTTGTGTCCAGGATGGTGACATCGGCCTGCAAGCCAACCGCCATCTGCGCAGCATTGAAACCAACGACGCCACCGCCGATGATGACGATCTTGGCCGGTTGCACGCCGGGTACGCCTCCCAACAGCACGCCCCGGCCGCCATGACTTTTTTCCAGAGCAAAGGCCCCGGCTTGGATCGATAAACGCCCGGCCACTTGACTCATGGGCTTTAGCATCGGTAATCCACCGAAACTGTCGGTAACCGTTTCATAGGCAATGCAAACCGCTCCAGAATTAACCAGATCCGCTGTCTGCTTCGGGTCAGGCGCCAGATGTAGATAGGTATATAGAATCTGTTCTTCCCGCAGCATAGCGCGTTCACCAGCCTGGGGTTCCTTGACTTTGACTATCATATCCGCACGGGCAAAGATGTCCTCCGCCTTGCCTGCGATTTCAGCACCCACCTGACGGTATTCATCGTCATCCGCCCCTATGCCGATACCCGCGTTGGTTTCAACCATCACCTGGTGTCCATGAGCGCGGGCAGACGCCACGGATTCAGGTGTCATTCCAACACGGAATTCATTGTTTTTGATCTCTTTTGGCACGCCTATTAACATGATTAATCGCTCTTTGTGTGAGTTGAAATTGGAATATCGAGCCTCGCATCAAGTGTAGCCTCGGTCAATCAGTTGCTATGCATAGACCTCATCCACAGCCTCTTTCATGGCGTCTACGATAATGTCGGCTTCGGCCTTGGACAAACACAACGGAGGCGCGAGGCCCAGAATGTCGCCGTGGGGCATGGCCCGGCCAATAACATTGCGTTTGAGCAAAGCGGCAGCGATCTGTGGACCTATCTTGCCGACTGGATCGTAGAGTTTGCGGCTGGCCTTCTCTTCGACAAACTCAAGTGCACACAACATACCTTCGCCACGCACATCTCCCACCTGGGGGTGGTCACCAATGGCTTGTTGCATCGACTGAGTGAGATAGGCGCCGACTTCACCGGCGTTGGCCAGGAGGTTCATTTCATCGACTAACTTGAGATTGGCAATGCCGGCTGCCGCGCAGATGGGATGCGCCGAATAGGTCCAGCCATGGCCTATTGGTCCCAGCTTTGCCGTACCTTCTTCCAATACCTTCCAGACCTTGTCCGAAATGACCGAGCCGGATAAAGGCGCATACGCTGATGTCATCCCTTTGGCGAGGGTGATGATATCGGGTTTCAAACCATAGTGTTCCGAGCCGGTCATGCTGCCCAGGCGGCCAAAACCGGTCACCACCTCGTCCGCAATGAACAGTACGTCGTATTTTTGCAGCACCGCCTGTATTGCCTCCCAGTATCCTTCGGGAGGTGGCACGATACCACCGGTTCCAAGGACGGGTTCACCAATAAAGGCCGCCACGGTTTCCGGACCCTCTTTGAGTATCAAGTCTTCCAACGAAGCAGCGCATTGGGCTGAGAACTGCCGTTCGGTCTGCTCGTTATTCTCCCGGTGAAAATAATAGGGTGCGTCGGTATGAACAACCGGCGATAGGGGTAAATCGAACTGATTATGAAATACCTCTAGCCCAGTCAAGGAACCGGTCATCAACCCCGAGCCATGATAACCTCGCCAACGTGAGATGATTTTCTTCTTCTGAGGGCGATCAAGTACGTTGTTGTAGTACCAGACCATTTTAATGTTTGTTTCGTTAGCATCGGAGCCGGACAATCCGTAATAGATCCTAGACATGTGCGATGGCATTCGCTCGAGGATCATTTTCGATAAGGTGATCGAGGCCTCGGTGCCGTGTCCGACATAGGAATGATAATAGGCAAGCTTGTTGGCCTGCGCCGCTACGGCATCGCTGACCTGTTTTCGGCCATACCCGACATTGACGCAGTATAGTCCGGCGAACCCATCCAGCAATCGGCGACCTTGTTTGTCGGTAATGTACACACCTTCAGCCGTTTCCAGGATGCGCTCGGGTGCTTTGCCATGCGCAAAATCCGAAAGATGGGTAGACGGGTGGAAGAAATTCTCCCTATCCCATTGTTCGAGCTGTTGCATATCAGTCATTTTTATAGTTCCTCAGTGGCCGGGAATGGCACTATTCATAGTTTCTGCAAACGTATTTTATGTCGGTGTAGGCTTCCATCCCCACACGCGCACCCTCGCGTCCGATACCAGACTGCTTCATGCCGCCAAACGGAATGGGAGCACCCGTCAATTTGGTTCGGTTAACGGCAACCAAACCAAACTGCAGCGCCCGGGTAATACGATAAATGCGTTGCGTGTTATTGGTATGCACGTAGCTAACCAGCCCGTATTCTGTATCATTGGCACGCTTGATCACTTCTTCCTCATCGTCAAACGGTGCAATCGCAGCCACCGGGCCAAAGGTTTCCTCGCTGAAAATCAGTGCATCGTTAGGCACATCTGCCAATACCGTCGGTTGGAAAAACAGCTCCCCAGCCGGATGCATTGTACCTCCGGTAAGCACAATGGCCCCCTTTTCCTTGGCGTCAGTCACATGTTCAATCTGCTTCTTAATGGCCTTGGCATTGATCAAAGGTCCTAGATCCGGATCATCGATTCCTTTGCCAACGCTCAGTTGTGCGGCTTTTTCGGCAAAGCGTTTGCAAAACGCTTCGTAGACCGGACGTTCAATGTAAAAGCGATTGACCCCCAGGCAGTCCTGACCGGAGGTGGCAAACTTAGCAGAGATCGCGCAATCGACCGCGTGTTCCATATTGGCATCAGCGAACACAATGTAAGGAGCATGTCCACCCAGCTCGAGAATCATGCGCTTTACCGTATCGGCACTCTGACGAAACAGCAGACGGCCGATCTCGGTAGAGCCCGTAAATGAAATAACTCTGACCATGGGTGATTCCATCCAGGGTTCAATTATGGTTTTTGCGTCACCGGTCAACACGTTGAATACGCCGGCCGGTATTCCGGCACGCTCCGCCAGCTCGGCCAACATGAGCGCCGAAAAAGGCGTTTCCTTGGATGGATGGACCAATACCGTGCAACCCGCCGCCATTGCGGCTCCGGCCTTGCGGGTAATCATCGCCGAGGGAAAATTCCAAGGTGTGATCAGACCCGCCACGCCAACCGGTTCGCGCCAGACTTCCATTTCGGCGTGCTCGAGGTGAGAGGTCACTCCCTCGATATTCGGTCTTTTCGCCTCCTCGGCATAGAATTCCAGGAATGACGCCGCATAGTCGATTTCTCCACGTGCTTCGGATAACGGTTTACCCTGTTCCAGGGTCATCATCAGTGCCAGATCTTCTTTGTGATCGTTCATGAGTTCGAACCAGCGCCGAAGCAGCTTTGATCGCTTCTGCGGCAGCACCCGCGACCAGTCGTCGAATGCTTGGTTGGCGAGGTTGATCGCCTGAGCACTTTGCTTTGGGGTCAAGCATGCAACCGAACCCAAATAGCTTTGATCGGCTGGATTAAAGACCTCGACCAATTTGCCATCTTCACTAGCACACCATTTACCGTTGATATAGGAGAACTCTCGGAATAGGGTCGAATCCCGAAGTTGATCCAGACCGGCTCTGCGTTGCCGTTTATCGAGTTCATTGGCTGCGTTCATCGCTTTTAACCTCGTCATGATGTGGCAGGGGTTATTCTAGCGGTAAAGCAGTCAAGTCTTTTTCTGATTGACCAACCCTTTGGTGGGTGAAATTACTCTATTTTTGCACAAAAACAGAGAAGTCCTCTGCCGATAACCGTGGTGTGGGTGCATTAGAATAATAATATTTTCTAGCGGAGCTATTCGCTGTTCGTTCGACGGCCATGTCCAATAATACCCAGTACCCTTCCGCCAAGGGCGCCTTTTTCGCGATAGCCGCCACCCTGTTCTGGGCCGGTAATCTGGTCATCGCCAGGGTCTATACTGCACAGGCTTCACCCGTCGGTTTGGCCTTCTATCGCTGGTGGGTGGCGCTCGCGATCCTGACGCCGATTTGCTTTTCAAGCTTTTGGAAAAACCGCAGGATTCTTTGGCAGTTCAGGGGCTACCTGATACTTTGCTCGCTACTGGCGGTCACCCTGTTTACTCTCTTTTTGTACATCGCCAGCGAGACCGTGCCAGCGGTAGAGCTAGCGCTCATCAGCACCTCCTTACCGGCGTTTATCCTGCTTATTTCCGTGGTTTGGTTGGGTGATGCCGTCAGGTTGAATCAGGTGCTAGGCATTCTTCTCGCTTTTATGGGTATAGTCACACTGATAACAGAAGGAGACTGGCAAGTTCTGACCGCGTTACAGGCCAAGGCCGGATATGCGTGGATGATAGGGGCTACGATGCTGTTCGCGGTGTACAGCGTGATCTTGAGAAACAGGCCTGGAGAATTGAATGGATGGTTGTTTCTCTATTCCACCGTTACCCTAGGTTTTCTTTTTCTATTGCCTTGTTATCTCTGGGAGCTTGTGCGTTCTCCAGCTCTCGTGATCACACCGGAGTTTATCGCGGCAATTGTCTATCTGGGACTGTTTGCATCGATCGGATCTTACTATTGCTGGAATCAGGCGGTCCACCTGATCGGGCCAATTCGGACTGCACCTTTCTACTACTTGATCGTGGCGTTTTCGGGAGTGGGTGGCTGGTTGTTTCTAAACGAACCCATGGGCTGGCTGCATCTGTTATGCATGGGCTTGATTGTTAGCGGGATATTTGTCGCCAATTTGGGTAAGGACAGCGTTTAGTCGGCGATATTCTTCAATAGGCTCTCGGGAATCGAATGCCGATCTTTGACCCGCTTTGTCACAATATAGGTAAAATAACGTTTCAACCCGATATCGGCGTTGAGCAGGCGATCGACCAGTCGCTGATAATCATCGACATTCCTGACCGCGATTTTAAGAAGATAGTCAAGCCCTCCACCAACCGCCCAGCACTCCATGATCTCGTCATATTGCTGCATGGCTTCTTCGAAGCGCTTAAAATCATTGGTTTGGTGGCTATCGATCTCTGCCTCCATGAACACAATGGTTTGTGCGCCGATTGCCGACCATGAAATGGAAGCGCCGTAGCCCTCGATAATACCGGCTTTTTCAAGACGTTTGAGACGCTCCCAGCAAGGGGTTGGAGAAAGATTGACTCGCTCCGCTAACGCTGTTTTCGCGATCCTGCCTTCCAATTGCAGAATAGACAGAATCTTTATATCCCGGTCATCGAGCTTAATCATGAATCAATCATGGTCCCCCGACCATGTTTTACTGCGATTTTTATGCTGTGATCCGCAATGGCGGTATCCTGCACGCCGGTTCCGGTCAGATCGCATACGCTAATTTCACTGTCCGACAGTCGACCAGCAGCGGCCCCCCTGCAGATCGCGCCGAGTTCATACGGGCAATCCCCAGACGACAGGATACCAGCTTTGATCGCACTTCTCATTTCCCCTCGCTCCAGCGATTGAGTTATACGGTCGACAACCAATCGATCCGCCATGTGCAAGATCCGCGGATCGAGCTCGTTTTTTTCCGGGGAATCCGAACCCATCGCCGTGATATGCAGCCCTGGGTGCAGCCAGTCGGCCTTAATCAGAGCCTGCTTAGAGGGTGTCGTCGTCACCACCACCTGAGAAGCCTTGACCAGCTCCTCAATGGATTCGGCGCTGTTGACCGGAATACCCAATGCATCCTGTTGTGCCTGGGCGTAGGCTTCCGCGCTGTTGGGATCCCTGGCCCATACCAATAATTGACCGACATCGCGCTCCAACAGCAATGCCTTCGCCTGTAACCGGGCCTGCAATCCGGCACCGACGATGCCCGCGGTATCCACTCTTTGCGGGGCCAGGTGGCGGGCCGCCACGCCCCCCGCAGCGGCGGTTCGAATATCGGTCAGGTAGCCATTGTCGAGTAGAACGGCCTTGACCCGCCCGGTTTCCGAATCGAAGGTGACCATCAATCCATTTAAGCTAGGCAATCCCTTCAATGGATTATCGAAAAATCCCGGGCTTATCTTGACCGTGAAGCTATCGAGTCCGGGAATGAAGGCGGTTTTGACATCGACCTCGCCGTTGACCATGGGCAGCTCCATGCTCAATACCGGTGGCATGATGACCTGCCCTTCATCTAGTTTGGCAAATGCCTGCTCAATAATGTCGATCAATGGCTTATCGAGTTGCACGTTTGCTTTCAGTTCTGCTTCGGTAACCAGCAGTATCTCTGGCATATCGGCCTCCTGTGAAACAACTCACTTAGGAATGTCACCACGCATGATCGAGGTGAAGTCGCGCATATCCACGTTTTTGCCGGAGACAATGATCGCGACGTTACGTCCCAGTGGCTGTTTAAGTTGGTCTAGCAGGGCAGGCTCGATCAGAGGCGCGACGCCAACCGCCCCGGCGCCTTCGCTGACCAGAGCCTCCTGGTAATACAGATGACGCATGGCATTGGCGATTTGCTGTTCCGTCAGCAAGATCAGATCATCCATATAGGTTTTGACCAGGTCGAAGGTGTAGCGGTTATGAGTACCAATGCCGCCGCCCAGCGAATCAGCCAGTGTCGGCAACTCCTCGACCTCGGTCTCCTTGCCCGCAGATAGGCTTGCCGCCATTGCCGCGCCCCTTTGCGGGCTCAGGCCGATAATACGAACATCCGGATTGATGCTGTTGGCCGCCAGCGCAATGCCACCTAGCAACCCGCCTCCCGAAAGGCCAATCAGGATGGTGTCCACCTGAGGCCAGGTTTCGAACAGCTCGAGTGCAATGGTACCCTGGCCACAAACGACATCGGCGTGATCGAATGGTGGAATCTCGGTCATATCGTGCTCGGCAACTAGCTGTTCCACAAGCTGTTGGGCTTCATCCTGACTATTGCCATGAATACGAATGTCCGCGCCTAGGGCTCTGATCGCTTGTACCTTATTGTCTGGCACCAGAGACGACATGCAGACGGTGGCTTTGGCGCCCAGCCTAGTAGCGGCAAACGCTATTGCGCGACCGTGATTACCCGTCGACGCACAAACTACGCCCTTCTGCTTTTGATTGTCGTTAAGCTGGCTGACGGCATTGATTGCACCGCGTAACTTGAAAGCACCGATCGGCTGCGTGGTTTCCAGCTTCAACCGGACCTCCCGGTTCGAGTTGCTCAGGCTGGGAGCCGGGACCAGCGGCGTGTAGGTCACATGAGGCGCTATCCGCGAGCGCGCGTGGTATATCTGTTTCAGATTCAACATAGTTTGGTCAGACCAGCGCTGTTGTTGAGCCCGGGTACAAACCGTGCCGGGGAAAACAGCTTGCAAACCTTGTATCAGTACCTGATGGAATGTCCGAGTTTGACAAGTTAGTCACCGCTCTCGTCAACTGTATGAAGCAGGTCAAGCTGGTACATGGTTTCCAAAAACGTTGCATAGTTACTGGACACGACCGGCTGATTGATCCTTGCCTCGATTTTCTCGCGTATTTCGACAACACGCATCGCGGTACAGGAAATAAACAGGCAATCAGCGCTGTGATCGGCAGCGGCTTGCGCGGCAGCGAGAATATACTCTGGTGAAAGCCGCCCCACATCCCGATCGTCGGCAATATCCATATAGTGCAGCGCAGTAATCTGAATGTCACTCGCCTGGAAATATTCTGCGAGACGCCTGCTAACCGGAGCACTGTAAGGGGTCAGCAAGCTAATTTTAGCAAAGCCCTTGCGCCGCAAGGTTGCAACCGACGCCCTGGCCGTGGTCAAGACAACATTACATGTCTTAGTGTTTTGAATTGCCTCCTCGATAGCTTGATCACCAATGATGGCTGAGCCCGAAGTACAACAGAAGACAATGGCGTCGAGTTCGTGCCCCGGGACAATATTCTCTGCAACCTGACCCAGATTATTCAACATCCCAAGAAGGTTAGCTTCTGTCATCGGGTTACAGAAGCTGATCCGGTTGACATACTGGTGAAACCCGCACCGGTGTTGTACGGCCAGCGTGGAAAAATCATCTTCACAGGTCATGTCGGTCGTCAACACAATCAGTCCGACCGTAGGCTTGGTGTCGACCTGGCGCATCGTTATCGGCAAAGTCAGTGGATGCTCTGGACAGCTTGCGACCATATCAGCTCGTCTATTCTAGAGAGGACAGTTATCGGTGACTGAATGATTTAATTATCATCCGATTTACAACGCCATCGTAATTCAAAATGAGGAAAAAGCTCCAGGAATACTGCATTTATGGATAATCTCGCTACTCGCCCCTCGTTAATTAGAGAGTTTCTCTATTGAGAATTTATACAATTGGGGAGTAAGGCCATCATAACAAAAATAATTCTCCTATGCGGAGACTTATGCAATAGGGCTGGATAATAATCTTTTCACTCAGAAATACACAGCCTTAACAAATCTTTAAAAAAGAGGAAGACACTATGAATAAGACCTTTAAAGCCTTAAGCCTAATTGCGTGCACGACGCTGGCTGTTTCCGCGCAGGCTGACGAATGGAGATACGCCATGGAGGAAGGTTTGACAGACCCCCAGGGAATGTATGCCCAGAAATTCAAGGAAGAGATTGAAAAGAATTCGGACCATACGATCAAGATCTACCCTGTTGGGGCTTTGGGTGAGTCTGCCGATGCCATGGAACAAGCTCAGGCCGGTCTGCTGCAGTTTATCGATCAATCACCGGGATTCACCGGGGCGATGATTCCCGAAGCAGAGGCTTTCCTGGTGCCCTACGTACAACCAACTGACCCAAAGGTGGTGCGTGAGTTCTTCAAAAACGGTAAAGCGATTAATGAAATGTTCCATGGTATCTATCGGGAACAAGGTTTGGAATTGCTCTCGGTGTTTCCTGAGGGTGAGCAGGTCGTGACCACCAAGCAGGAGTTTCGTACCCCGGCTGATCTTGAGGGGATAAAGATTCGCACGATGACATCTCCGCTGCTGTTGGAGACCTATAAGTCCTTCGGTGCATCACCGGTGGCATTGGCCTGGGGCGAATTGATTGGTGCATTGAAGACCAATATGGTGGATGGTCAGGAAAACCCCGCAATCTGGATCGAGGCTTATGGGCTGGACGATCTGGCCCCCGTGCTCACTTACACCGGTCATGCTCAATATACGACTGCGGTGATGGCAAACGCTGACTTTTTCGATGGGTTGAGCGACGCGGATAAAAAGTTGATTCGCAACGCCGCCGATGCCGCGCATGATTACATCATGGATGAAGTGGTCAAGATGGACGAGGCTGGATTGAAAAAGATCAAGGAAACCAATCCGAATGTAAAGATTGTCCGTTTAAGCGACGCTGAGCGTGCTGTTTTTAAGGAACGCGCCAAGGCGGTTGAGGAAATATTTATTGAGAAAGCAGGCGAACGGGGCAAGCAGATCATCGAGCAGATGAAGCAGGATATCGAGGCCGCCCGCGAAGCGGTCGGTGGGTAATCTCGCTTAGTAGGCGAAAGTGATCGGCAACCTTGCGACCGATCACGTTCATATCAAACCGGAAGCCGGGTATCTGGAAACGGATACCCGGCTTTGTAAAAAATGCAGCTCGTTACTCACGATAGATCCAAACTAAAAATGGGGTGCGCATCATGAACGAGAAAGCTGACCGTTCTGTAATTACACAGATGATCGACGGCATTGATGGCATCATCGCCAAGCTGGAAGAAATTATTATGGCACTTGGCGTCATTCTGATGGCGATAAACACCATCGCTAACGTCATCAGCCGATTTGTTTTTAATCACTCCATCATCTTCGCCGAAGAGCTCAACAGTATCTTTATCCTACTGGTCACCTTTGCCGGCATCGGTTATGCGGCCCGTCATGGTCGGCACATTCGTATGTCGGCTATTTATGATCATCTCCCAGATGCCATGCGCAAGATCCTGATGATTGTCATTACCGCGGTTACTGGGGCATTCATGGTCTTTCTGGCCTGGTACTCGGTCGAGTACATCTTGAATCTGTACTCCAAGGGAAGGATCTATCCTGCGCTCGGCATTCCTATCTGGACCACCTATTTGTGGGTTCCGATCGGATTTTTCATTACCGGGATTCAGTATTTGTTGACATCGATCAAAAACGTCCAGGAGAAGGAGGTTTACCTATCTACCAATCTGCATGAAGCAGAGGCCCATGAAGTGGAGGTCTAAGCGATGGCTATAACCATTTTTCTGACCATGGTAGTACTCCTGCTGCTGGGCTTTCCGATGATGATTCCACTGATTACCGGTGCCTTTATCGGGGTCGTCGAATTATTCGGATCGATCGATAAGGCCGAATTTCTGGTGCAGCAAATGCTGGGTGGAATCCGGCCCGCCTCGTTGATTGCGGTGCCGATGTTCATCCTTGCCGCCGATATCATGACCCGTGGCCATTCGGCAGATCGTCTAATCGATATGGTCATGGCTTTCGTTCGACATCTGAGAGGCGGCCTGGCGGTCAGTACCGCTTCTGCTTGTGCTCTTTTTGGTGCTGTATCCGGCTCAACTCAGGCCACGGTGGTCGCCGTGGGCAGTCCCCTCAGGCCCCGCATGTTAAAGAGCGGATACAATGACTCCTTCGTGCTGGCATTGATCGTCAACTCAAGTGACATTGCATTTTTGATTCCACCCAGTATCGGCATGATTATCTACGGGGTGGTTGCCAAGGCATCTATTCCCGAATTGTTTATCGCCGGAATCGGTCCAGGTCTGTTGATACTGTTTTTGTTCTCTGCTTACAGCATGATTTATGCCAAGGTCAAAGGCGTGCCCACAGAGCCTGCGGCAACCTGGCGAGAGCGCGGTGTCGCGATCAAGCGTGCGTTGTGGCCGCTAGGATTCCCGGTACTGATTATCGGCGGTATCTTTGGCGGCATTTTCAGCCCGACCGAGGCGGCGGCTGCCAGTGTGCTTTATGCATTCTTTCTGGAGACCGTGATCTTTCGTTCGATGACGGTCAAGGACTTTTACTCGATTGCTCAGTCAACGGGCATGGTGACCGCGGTGGTCTTTATTCTGGTCGGTGCCGGAGCCGCATTTGCCTGGGTACTGTCGTTTGCACAGATACCGCAGGCTATTCTCGGCAGTATCGGAATCAATGAAATGGGCCCAACTGGTGTGTTGTTCGTTATCGCGATCGCTTTTTTCATCGGCTGTATGTTTGTCGATCCGATCGTGGTCATTCTGATCTTCGTACCGATATTCGCACCTGTAATTAAAAGCACTGGCCTAGACCCCATTCTGGTAGGTACATTGATTACCCTGCAAGCGGCCATAGGCTCCGCGACACCGCCATTTGGCTGCGATATCTTTACCGCCGTAGCGGTGTTCAAGCGCCCCTATCTCGATGTTGTTCGCGGCACCCCGCCATTTGTAGCGATTCTACTTGGCGTGGCAGTGCTGATGATTTTCTTCCCGCAGATCGCCTTGTTCCTGCGCGATATGGCATTTGCAAAGTGAGTGAATAAACCTATGTTTGAAAAAATCTTAGTTCCGGTCGACGGTTCGGAAAACTCCTTAGTCGCATTGAATTTAGCGATTAAGTTAGAGAAAGCCTGTGATTCTGAACTGTTCATCCTATCGGTCTATCGTGAACACCGGTTGTGGAAGGCATCGGTATCGATGGTCAACCCGGAGCTCACCGCATCGACCGACGACGCCTTGGAAGCTTACGCCAAGGAAGTGGCGGAAAACAGCAAGAAATATGCCTTGGAATCAGGTGTGAAGAAAGTTCGCTCGTTTTACATGGGCGGTGGGCCCGCAAGGATGATTGTCAAATTCAGCCATGACCATGACATCGACCTGATCGTGCTGGGCAGTCGAGGCTTGAGCGATTCCGAAAGTCGTCTGCTCGGCAGCGTATCGCACAAGGTAACCAGCCTGGCCGAATGCCCGGTAATGGTTGTCTGACAATACCCGGGTAATCTACAGCCGGATCTGATTGCCGCCATGGTGAGTTTGTCTGATATCGTGGAACAGGCAATGTGCATAGGCTGTGGCCTTTGCCAGGGAATTTCTCGGGGTCATGGGGTCATGCTTGAGAAATCGGCCAATGGATTCCTTGTCCCTCGAGTTACGGGCAATGTGTCGCTGCAGGACAACGCGATCATTTTGGATTGTTGCCCATCTTGCACACTCAACACGCTGCCCATTGAGGCCCGTGACGAGCAAACTCGGCTTGATCCAATATGGGGTTATTACCGGCGTATTGTGCATGGATACGCAGCAGATGACAGCACGCGCTTTCTAGGCGCTTCGGGCGGTGTGCTTAGCGCCCTGGCAATCTATTTACTGGAATCGGAACAGATCGATTTCATACTGCACGCGCGGGCCTCGGATATCGAGCCAACGTTTGGCGAGGCCTGTCTCAGCTTTAATCGGGAACAGGTCCTGCAAGCCGCGGGCTCGCGTTATGGTCCCACCGCGATTTTGGTCGATATCCGCGAAGTGCTGGATCGTGGCCAACGATTCGCGGTGATCGGCAAGCCTTGTGATATTAGCGCGCTACGAAACTATGCCCACCACAATCCAGCAGTCGGTCGGCAAGTCAGATTCTGGCTAACCTTGGTCTGCGGCGGATTCATGCCGCCCGCGGGTACCACGCAATTTCTGCGTGACCATTCGATCGATCCCGGCCAGGTAACAAAAATGCGCTATCGTGGTCATGGCTTTCCTGGACCAACACACATTGAAACAACCGGTGGAGATCAATTCGATTTTACCTATCAGGATTTCTGGGGGGCGGACTATAAGCGTTTTACCTTGCCCCACCGTTGCAAGATCTGTCCCGACAGCGTTGGCGAGATGGCCGATATCGTTGCGGCGGATCCTTGGCCCGGTGGCGGACCAGATCCGAACAATCTTGAAGCCCCCGGGAATAATGTCATTCTTTGCCGCACCTCGGTGGGTGAAGGACTCCTGAAGCGGGCCGCAGCCGATGGGGCCTTGGTTCTCGGAGCGGAGGGTAGCCCCCGGTTGCTAAACGATTATCAGCCACACCAGGTGGCCAGGAAATATACTGCTTGGCCACGTCTACTGGGACTCAAGGCGGAAGGGCGCTGGGTTCCTAAAACCGCGGGGCTACGGATTCAATCGCTGGCGGAATCCATGGATCGACAATTCCAGACCGACCAGCAGGACGGTATGCAAAAACGGGTGCGGCAGGGGAAGGCATCCGATGCGTTGGTGAGTGACGATTAGATGATACGCCTGGGTATTCTGTATCCACCGACAGGAGCCGAATCTGAATACTATCTCTACGGCGAAAGGCTCGCCGATAGCCAGGCGCCAGTTGTTGTCAGTGTCGTTGGCGTGCGTATATTTGGTGATGAAGAGGAACACGCAACCAAATATTTGAGGCGTACCGCGGACATTGACAATCTCATCCTGAGTGCGCAATCCCTGCGTCCGCTAAAGCCCAGTGCGGCGGTTTGGGCGTGCACCAGTGGCAGCTTTATCCGCGGACCCGAGTACGCGGAGATGCAAGTTGATGCACTGACATCCCTGCTCGAATGTCCGGTTACCAGTACCTCTCTGGCCTTTGTCTCGGCTCTCAGGCATCTGGACATAAGGCGGGTTTCTGTGCTTTCGAGCTATCCGGTAGAGACCGCGTCGGTGTTCTCGGATTTTCTATGCCACCATGGAATAGCGTTATGCGATACGGTCTGCATGGGACTCAATTCCGGACCTGCGGCAGCGAGTCTGGATTTCGAGCAACTGCTTCGAGTGGCAAACCGCCTTGATATTCCGCCACGAGCCGCCTTGCTCGTGCCCGATACCGCGATTCCGACAATGTCGATAATCAGTCGGCTTGAACTAGCATTGAATCGCGTGGTGTTGACCGCCAACCAGGTCAGTTTATGGGAAACCGAAAGACTTGCTGGCTGCCTGAATCAGCAGCAAGATATTGGCTTCCTGTTCAGCTCCCGAACCGTTATCGATTCACCGTCAGATACACGCGGTGCTTGATATTCGGGATATGGGGTTTGATTGGAGAGACCATATGAAACAGCAACGACGACGCTTTTCTACCGATGAGTACAAGGCCAGACAGGACAAAGTTCGCAAGGCGATGGAACAGCGGGGATTGGATCTGCTTATCGCTTCCGATCCGTCTAATATGTGCTGGATGACCGGCTTCGATGGCTGGTCATTTTATGTTCACCAATGCGTTGTGATCGGTGCCGACGGTGAGCTTTTCTGGTTTGGTCGCGGTATCGACGCGCCAACCGCGCAAATCACCACCGATTTGGCGGAGCCTGATATCATTTCTTACCCTGACGACTATGTCATGAATCCCAATCAGCACCCCATGGAATATCTGGCCGGTATCCTCAAGGAGAAGGGGTTGCAGTCAATGACCATTGGCGTGGAAATGGACAACTATTACTTCTCCGCCAAGGCTATGCAATCGCTGGCAACCGCGCTGACTGACGCTACATTCGTCGATGCAACAGCGTTGGTCAATTGGCAGCGCGCGATAAAATCAGCGCAAGAATTGGAGTACATGCGCCGGGCGGGAAAGATCATAGAAAGCGTATACAAACGCATTATCGACGTGGCACGGCCGGGCCTGCGCAAAAATGAGCTGATCGCCGAGATTCAACATGCCGGGATTCTTGGCAGTGGAGACTATTTCGGAGACTATACCGCGATCATGCCACTGATCGGTGTGGGGGAGGAGGCCGCTGCCTGTCACCTGACCTGGGATGGCGAGGTATTGGAGAAGGATACCGGAATGTTTCTCGAACTTGCCGGTGCTCACGTCCGTTATCATTGTCCCTGCTCACGCACGCTGTATCTCGGTAAACCAGAACAAAAGTACCTGGACGTCGAGAAAATCATGCATGATTGTATCGATAAAACCCTCGAAGTGTTCAAGCCGGGCAACACCTGCGGTGAGGTCGCAGCGGTATTCTTTGATAACCTGGAGCGGAGTGGTTATAAAAAGGACAATCGTTGCGGCTATCCGATCGGCCTGAGTTATCCGCCGGATTGGGGAGAGCGCACAATGAGCCTGCGCAGAACAGATAACACCGTCCTCAAAGAAAATATGACATTCCACTTTATGCCTGGCTTGTGGTTTGACAACTGGGGATTTGAAATGACCGAAAGCGTTGTGGTTACCGAAAGCGGGGCAGAGTGCCTGTCGCGGGTGCCACGGAAATTACTGGTTGGGTGAGGTGTGTACCAATGGCGACTAATCCGATTTTCACCAATATCGATTATGAGCGTGACGGCATACAACATGGTTTTCTGAATATGCCCCATTCGCGTGACGATTCGGCCTGGGGGTCGATCATGATTCCCATTACCCAGATGAAGCATGGCGAGGGCCCCACCGCGTTGATTACCGGAGGGAATCATGGCGATGAATATGAAGGGCCGGTCGCGCTGTATAATTTTTCTGGACGCACCAACATATCCGATATTCATGGCAGGGTCATTGTCGTTCCGGCAATGAATTATCCGGCATTCCAGGCGGCCAAGCGGGTCTCGCCAATAGATGGTTTAAACCTGAACCGCGAGTTTCCCGGTCGTACCCACGGGGCGGTTACCCGGGTAATCGCGGATTATTTTACCAACACATTGGTACCCATGGCGGACTACGTTCTGGATATACATTCCGGTGGCAAGACCCTCGACTTCCTGCCGTTCGCGGCTATTCATCGCCTCAAGGACAAGCAACAGGAGTCAACCAGCGAAGAGTTCATGAAGGCCTTCGGCGCACCCTATCAAGTCAAGATGCTGGACATCGATGCCGGAGGCATGTACGACACCGAGGTCGAACGCCAAGGCAAGGTTTTCGTGACCACGGAACTGGGAGGTGCCGGTACCACAACACCGTATTCCGTGAGCATTGCCAAAAGAGGCGTAGACAACTTCCTCAAGCATGCCGGTATTCTGGATGGGGATGTTGAACCCTGCCCGGAGGCCCCCAGATCTTTGGATATGCCCGATGAGTCCTCATTTCTTTTTTCCCAGCACAGTGGTCTGTTGGAGCCTGTAGTGACGCTGGGTGACCGGGTCAAAAAAGGCGACCTGATGGCTCGGATCCATATCACCGAGCGAACCGCGGTTCCACCTTACGAGTATTTTGCTCCACGTGACGGATTGGTGCTGTCTCGCCATGTTCCGTCGATGGCAAAAATGGGTGACTGTCTCAATGTGATCGCCGTCGAGCTCGACTAGATTTGGAGCTGATGCGGTGGGACACTACCCTTCCGCCGGCACTGAATTACCTGCGGTCACTGTTAACTGGTTCTTGGTACTGGAGACAAAGCCGGTTTGGCCGAGGCGCAGATGGAGGAGCCTGGAACATTCATCCCAATTGATGATTCCCTACAACCTGTCTTAGCCGGGTGCTGCGCGGCGGCACGTTCGACGGCTATCGTCAGTACGTGCGCGCGGCCTATCGCCTCAACTACGATCCGGCCTAACGTGGCAACCTCATCGGTTTTCGGGTGAGTTGTGAGCTGTCCCCCATCCCGGATGCTGAACGCTAATTGCCGCGTAGCGGCAAAAAGCCTTCCGCATCTCCCAGGGTAGGAAAAAAGGCAGGTCAAACTGCCCGCGGTTAACCCCCTTTGCTAGCACGGGTGCTGAGTCGCTCGCGTATTTTCTTGACCTGTCGCGCCAGCGGTTTCGATAAGGCGACAGTGCCGTTGGCAATAAACCGTTCGTGGTTGCGTTCGATTTTGGAAGGATCGTAAAGATAGTTGACCATGACGCCGAACGAATCCCGAAACCTTTCGCGGGAGGTGTCGGCAAAGGGATTTATCCGTTCCAGCCTGGCACCATTGGCGAGATGGAAATTGGCCACCGGATCCAGTGGCAGTCTGCCTCGCCGCATTTGGGTCAGGTAATACAAAGCTAAGCGGCAGAGCGGTGTTTTGAGTTGCTCTTGATGCGGCCGCCAGTCGCCCTCCAGTATTTGCAACAGCGCCTTGCCCGGATCCGATTGTGCCGTCTGAGCACACAGGTAGGGTGCTTGATCCCCGATGACCGCGGCAATACCGGCCGTTGGCACGGCTATCTCTCCGCGCAACAGCCGACGCAAATTATCGGCAAACTTCGGCAGCGGAGAGAGCGTGACGAAGGCTTCCAGCCCAGACCTGTCGGCCTGCAGTTCTGCCATCACCTGCTTGATCAGGAAGTTGCCAAACGAGATGCCGCGTAGCCCCTGCTGGCAGTTGTTGATGGAGAAAAAGGCCGCGGTGTTTGCATCACGCGGATCGATCACTTCACTGTCCAGGCTAAGCAGTGGAGCGGCGGAGTCGGGCATCCCCTTGACCAGTGCCACTTCGACAAAGATCAACGGTTCGTCGGGGAGTGAGGGGTGAAAGAAGGCGAAGCAACCCCGGTCCTGGGCCAACCGGCGACGCAGATCGCCCCAGCCCTGGATGGCGTGAACCGCTTCGTAACTAATCAGTTTCTCCAGAACATTGGCCGGGCTTCGCCAATCGATTCGCCGTAGCTCAAGAAATCCGGGGTTGAACCAGGCGTTGAACAGGTGGCGGAAGTCAGCATCCACCGCCCGTAATCCAGGCCGTTCGGGCAGCAGCGCCAGCAGGTGCGCGCGCAGGCTGACCAGAATCGCGGTGCCACGTTGGGCGCGGTTGATGCGGCGAAGCAGCTCCTGCCTGGGGGGCTCAATCGCACGACTCAATGCCAGAAATGCATCCAGATCCTGCTGATCCGCCAGGTAGCGCTCGGCGCACTGGCGTACCAGCTGATGGTTTGGTGCAAAGTCGTTACAGAGTAGATCGAGAAAGGTACTGCGTTCATCGGGACTCAGCTGTTCACAGCGCTGCACGATTTCACGCGCCAACGCCGTGCCCATCGCTTCACCGGTCTTTCCCATCAATTCCCGGCAACAGAGCAGCAGCTGGTCGAGTGGTTTACGCTCGCTATCCAGCTTGAGTAGTTCCCGCCCCCGGTCGGCAACACTCTCCCACAGGTGCTCCCACCAGGCCGCCCTCACCGCGCTACTCCTCGCAAGGCCACCGGTAGTCGCTGAGCGATACTCGGGCCGATGGCGGCATGGGTTGGCCGGTGCTGAAAAAGGTCTGTATTCTGTCGATATCCCGCGAATGGGTTGTTTAGTGCCATTTCAATTTTGTTTCTTGAATCCAAGTTTAATGGCATTCAATCTGAAACACCTCCTGCAAATGTTATGATCCATAATAACGAGCTTTCCCCTTGGGGTGCCACGAAACTCACCCCTGGCAACATCGCTTCCCTAACCCTGTTCATTAGGAGCATTATAGGTGACGGACGCAATCCGATGACGTCATCTTTTGTAAACATGAGCCCCTTATGGATTCTAGTTGACTTGTGTGACCGTCTCTTGAACTTAAAGTGGACCCTGATGAAGTAGGGATAGCCTTGTAATGGGGCTATTGATCCCAGCGTCATACATCTATTCGGAAAGCGGCCCCATCGGATCGATGGACGACACGCTTGTCAGCGTAGATTTAGCGACGGCAATTACTGGGAGGATTAATCTGGTCACTTCCGGAATGCCAAAGGTGGCGCTGCTTTCCGTCAAAATCCATTCGGGGTCAGCTATTTGAAACATCTTATGGCATTTGCCGCCGAGTGGTTTAGACGCCTTATCGTTGCAACAGGGTGGGGCGGCCTTGGCCGGTATCTGCTTGGATCCAGTGGCAGCCACCTTTCCGTGATGCTGACCGGCCTTCAACAATGGGCAAAACCGATAAGTAATTTCAATCGGTCTGCTCAGCCGCAGCACCCTGAGTCGTTTCGTGGTCAGCGGTTTCACCGACTGTTGCCGGACCGAAGACCGTCTCGATATCAACGCTGAATTCTCCTGCGAGCGCCTCCATGATAACGGTGGTGGCGCCGAGTATCGCGCTCTCCCTGTCGGTACTATTGACAATAGGAATACCTAATTGATCTGCTTCCGACAGAAGCAGCGTCTGGAGGTGCCAGATGCCGTCGAAGTGGTGCAGGTAACGATCGGCACGGCTCCGTGGCACAAGCCCCTCCTTGCGTCGAATGCGCTTGCGAAGATCGTCGGGATTCATCACCGCGAGGATCATGGGTACCACGATGGCTGCATCATCCACGGGAAGCTTATTCACAAGCGCGGGCTGGATATGAACACCCTCAAGTACCAACGATACCTTCTCACGGAGTACTCGCCGTACAACGGCTTCACAGGGAACCGAAAGCATTTCAGCCTGGGCAAAATAGCCGTTGGCTATTGCTTGGTTTAGCTCGGTGGCTTCGCTGTCGCTACTGGTGCTAAGTGTCCTCCATGCATCGAGGGATGAGGTATGGAGAACCGGCGCCAACCGCTCCGGCATCATCATACGCATCACTTCGCGGAGCATTTCAGTAGATTGGGTACGGACAATATCCATCCGATTGGCCAGCTCCACCGAGACAGTGCTTTTACCGCATCCCGGTACTCCGCCGATAAGAATAATCAATGGACGCTCGCTTGAACGAAACGCTGTCCATATCAGGTAACGCTGAGCCATCTTGTTACCCGTGTCTCGCCGAATAGCCTGGTGCAACATATGGCCAAGCTGACGGGAACTGATCTCCCTATCCTCGAGCGCCAGAAGTTCTTGATGCAAACGGTTAATGATAGCGGCAGCCTGCTCGCTGGGTATGCCCAACGATTTCAACACTTGTCGGTGCAAACCACGCGAAAATGAGATGGCCTGCTGATCGATATCACGAATCAGAACGGTTTGATCGATACTCTGGTTGGTCTGGTATCGTTGGCTCACCGATGCGCTGCATTGCTTGTCTAAGAAGCGCATCACCCGTTTTCTCAGATCGAGGTTAGTGATTTCATCCAATTGACTGATATCGTCGCGCAGTTCCGAAGCGAGGTCATAAGCGTCTTTGAACGACAGGCCCGCTTTCTGCAGGGAGCGCGTCAGGATGCCGCGCAGGAAAGGCACACGGGTATCACGGTTGTGGTTGACAATAATTGTTCGGGCCATTGATCATCCAACACATGACGTATCGTATAAGCGTGGTTGCCCTTAAACTACATAAGCGCGATCCACATTCAGTTTCGGTCGCCAGCCAGTCGGCATCATTCACGTTTTCGATAGCCGCTGCAACTCCCATCAGAACTTACTTATCGCGGATCGACGCCTACGACTATCAATATAATAAGTGCGTCACACCCTGGATTGGTATTGGTGCGGTCGTTGCCGGCTAGATCTTATAGCGGGTTTTGGAAACAAAACGGTCGGTGCAGTTAAAATATACTCTCGCGAGCGTAAGTTGACATCTCCCCGGTGGCCTATGGATAATCGACCCCTTTGATGCGGGCCTGGTATGCTTTCCGGGCCGGAGTCTTCTTCAGGATAGTAATCTGTTTCCACTGCTTGGGTTGGCGACCTGAGTAACTCGGACGTACAGACAGAATAAGATCTGGGTGGAAGCGGTATACCGATAGCCACAAAATTCACGGGTTGATTGTGACGGCTAGTGGATAACATCCTATTACCGCTATATTTATCTAAATCAAGCAATCTATCAGGACGATGGATTTCTCAGTACCTGGGAGACGTTGTCGCCAAGTTGATCTTGGTCGGTTTTTTTGGCGAGATTTATTTGTCCAGTTGATCGAGGAACACCGAATGGGTTTTGCGATTGTTGATGGTGACCCTGGTTATAACCGCTTAGGTCCTAATAGACAGCGCCCGCCGGTTTGGTCCCGTATGCTAGCCGCCATGAACCTATTGGTTGAGAGGCATCACAACGGCCATGGCTAAAAAAAGTGCGAGTTCGGGAAAATCGTCGATACGGAAATCATCCGGGCAGAGCAGGACGGATTCCCGAAAAAAGGAGATCCCATCAACCGGCGGCGGTGAAACAACGGCAACCACGGATTTGCCGCCTGCTTCGTCCCAGCTAGATGAAAAGTTGACGATTGTAGGGATTGGTGCATCCGCTGGAGGATTGGAGGCTATCGAGGCCTTTTTTCAGCAAATGGACCCCGCAAGTGGTATGGCTTTTGTACTGGTTCAGCATCTCGATCCCACACACAAAAGCATCCTCAGTGAACTGGTGGGCCGCTTTTCGAAGATGCCGGTGCAGGAAATCACGCAGTCCATGCAGGTCGAGCCAAATCATGTCTATGTCATCCCACCCAACCGAGACCTGGCTATTCTCAACAACAGGCTACAACTGTTGGATCCGACAGGCCCCAGGCACTTGAGGTTATCTATTGACTATTTCTTTCGCTCCCTCGCCCAGGAAGCGGGTGACTTGGCCGTGGGAATTGTGCTGTCGGGCACGGGAACCGATGGCACCCTCGGCGTACGTGCCATCAAGGGTGAGGGTGGATTGGTCTTGGTTCAGGACCCCGAGACCGCCGCCTATGACGGCATGCCCCGCAGTGCCATTGCCACCGGCCTTGCGGATGCCATTCTGCAGCCCGCGGAAATGGCCAGGCAGCTGCTGGCCTATGCGCATAACGCAATCTTCCCGCACAATGTCCCCTCAGGGGTTTCACCGGAATCGAAGGATGACCGGGAGCGTCTTTTGGTATTGCTTCGTGCCCAGACCGGATACGATTTCTCGCTCTACAAAGAGTCCACGATAACCCGGCGCATAGTGCGCCGCATGACCATAAACGGTATCGACAACGAAGCCGACTTCATCAGGCTTCTGCAACAGTCTCCTGCAGAGGTCGATGCGCTATGGAAAGAGTTTCTGATACGTGTCACACAATTCTTCCGGGACCCGGAAGCCTTTGACGCACTCGGTAAGGACGTCATTCCCACGCTGCTGAGATCAAAGGGCCGGGAGGAAGAGATCCGTATTTGGGTGCCGGCCTGTTCCACCGGCGAAGAGGTTTACTCCATCGCCATGTTGATTTACGAGAATCTAAACAAATTAGGGGAGAACCGTGACATCCAGATATTTGCCACCGATATCGATCAGTCTGCTCTGGAAATCGCTCGTGCAGGTATTTATCCCGAGAATATCGCTAGCGATGTCTCCAAGGAGCGACTAAGCCGCTTTTTTAGCAAGAATAAAGATACCTATGTGGTCGGAAAAGAGTTGCGCCGCATGCTGATTTTTTCCCGCCACGACGTGATCAAGGACCCGCCTTTCTCCAGGATAGATTTGGTTTCGTGCCGTAACCTGCTCATCTACATGAAACCGGAGCTGCAATCGCGGGTCCTTGGGCTCTTCCATTACGCGTTGATCGAAACGGGCTTTCTGATGCTTGGAAGCTCCGAAACCACCGGCGCCGCCCAGGAACTGTTCACCGAATATGATCGCAAGCTGCATCTCTATCAGCAGAAACCGAGAGCGATAGCAGGGAATTCGCGTCTTCCCTATTCGGGTTTTTTTCATTCAATG